>CAZNAK010000314.1:0-3749 GCA_964570645.1 uncultured Cytophagales bacterium
AAGAGAGTGAAGCCGCTAAGTTCGGCTTTTTTTCCTTAAGTTGACAGCATTGAGCACTACTCTAAGACCTGAAACTAGGCCTATCTTACGTGTGATTGCAACTTATTCTATGTTGAGTGATGAGGAGATTTTGATACAGTTTGCTAGCCCACGCACCCGTGATCACGCCTTTCGCAGTCTGGTGGAGAAGTATCAGGAGCGTGTGTACGGGCACATCAGGAAGATGGTCATTGATCATGATGAGGCCGACGACCTGACACAGGAAACTTTCGTGAAAGTATGGAAGAACTTGGGTAAGTTTCAGGCAAGGTCACAACTATTTACGTGGATTTATCGCATTGCAACCAACGAATCTTTACGGTTTTTACGGAAAAAGCGAAAACGGTTTTTCCTGCCCTTACACGATTTGGAAGATGAATTGACTCAAAAGTTGACCTCCTCAGCGAGTATAAGTGCAGATAAAATAGAATACAAGCTACAAAAAGCCCTTCTTAAACTGCCCGATAAGCAGCGCTTGGTGTTTAACATGAAGTACTTCGAGGATATGAAGTACCAAGAAATTTCTGAAGTACTGGGTACTTCTGTCGGGGCACTCAAAGCCTCTTACCACCTGGCGGTAAAAAAGATTGAAGGGTTTTTAATGGCAGATGATTAAACACTACACTCCAAAAGTACTCCAAAATAAAAAAGTTATGAAACTCCAAGATTTTTCCCGACGAGAACCTTTCTCAGCCCCCGAAGGCTACTTTAGTACCCTTATGGAGCGAATTGAGGCGCGTAAAGATGAGCCTCAAAAGCCCGACTTTAAGGCCCGACCTATCGCTTATGCCGTTGCGGCTTCACTCGTGCTTTTACTTGCCGTTGGCTTTTGGATAAACGTAGAAAAAACTACCGTAAACGAGCCGATAGACTACCTGAGTCAGGTCTCGGACGAAGCAATCCAAACCTATTTAACGACTGAGTTCGAGCTTTCGGAGGAGGATTTGGTGCACTATGTCGGGCAGGAAGGTATCCCACTCGAGGAGGTTATTCTTGATGGAATTGAGACACAGGAGCTTGAAAAAGAATTGCTCGAATTTGAAAACCTAGAAGATTACTTATGAAAAAACTTGCAATAGTTTTGATGATGTTCGTGACCCCGCCGCTGGTCGCACAAATTGAAGACCCTAATCCACAGGCACGAGAAAAGATTGAAGCCGCCCGCGTTGCATTCCTAACGCGCGAACTCAACCTTGACATAGAGCAAGCCAAAACGTTTTGGCCTCTTTTTAACGAATATGAGTCCGAAAAAGATGCGATTCGGAAAGACCTTCAGACCATTCGCCGCCGCGTAGATACAGCGTCCGACGCATCACTGAAAGAAGACCTTACGCGGGTCTTTGCGCTACGCCGTCAGGAGATTCTGCTCGATGAAAAATATCAGGCTAAGTTCAAGGATGTTCTTACTATCCGTCAGGTGGCCAAACTGCATTATGCTGAACATAAATTCCACCGTATGATGCTTGAACACCTTCGTGAGCGGGGTGGCAGGCGAGACAGACGGGGAGGGTAAAGCGTTTACGCTGGGAAGTACTCTTGGTAAGCTGTTGAAATTCTGGCTTTTGCCTCCTCAGTCAGGGCTTCAATGTCTTCATGGGTATCGGCTTTGAATGGGCTTAGGATCTGACAGCCGCAAACGATACCAAAGGGCACAGGACGAAACTTATAACGTTCAATTTCCCAGTTTCCGTAAACGACAACAGGTACAATCCAAGCGTCGGGCATTTCTTGCAAAATGGATTCAAGCCCTCTCGTTTTGAAGGGCTTTAGATTCCCGTCCCGACTGCGCGTACCTTCGGGAAAGATACAACCCGCGAACTTCTTGTCCTGCAAGTACTTTCCAAATTCTTGTAAAGCAAGTACCGCTTGACTTCGGTTTTTTCGGTCAATGAGTACGGAGCCACCGTGTCTGAGGTTGTAAGAGATGGCAGGAATGCCGTGGGCAAGCTCTTTTTTAGAAACGTATTTTGGGTGGTGCTTACGAAGTAGCCATCCGATCATGGGAACATCAAACATACTTTGGTGATTGCTGATGACTACCAAAGGTACGCCCGCCGGGATTTCAACCTGTTTTTGTAGGCGAATCCGCGCACCTGAGCACCGCACAGACCACAAAAGGAAATATTTCATCCAATCTACACTCTTTTTGTGTGCTGCATAGCCTCCTAAATGCTTCCCTAACCACTGTAAAGCATGAAAAACCAGTAATACAACAAAAAATGATACTAAAAATAATGGCGTAAAGAGCCATCCAAATAGGATTCTCATAACTGCAAATATAAAGGACTTTACGAAACCTTCAAGATTTCAAAGATTCCTCCTAAGGTCTTCTCCATTTGGTTGAGAGGAATCATGTTCGGACCATCCGAAAGCGCTTGATCAGGGTTAGGGTGTGTCTCCATAAAAAATGCCTTTACCCCTACTGCGGCAGCAGCTCGTGCGAGAGGAAGTGCGTAAGCACGATTACCACCGCTCTTTCCGCCTGCTCCACCGGGGAGCTGCGTGGAATGCGTAGCATCCATCACCACCGGGACGCCAAGGTCTAACATAGCGAGTACATTGCGGAAATCTACCACCAAATTATTGTTACCGTAGGAGTTACCGCGTTCGGTAAGCAATACCTTTTTATTTCCCGTACTTTCAATCTTGGTAATAACGTGGCGCATATCACTTCCTGTCAAGAACTGCCCCTTTTTGACATTGACAATTTTTCCTGTCTCCCCTGCTGCGAGTAGCAAGTCCGTCTGTCGGCACAGAAAGGCAGGAATTTGTATCACATCCACAGCTTGCCCTACGGCTTCGACTTGTGCGCTTTCGTGTACGTCAGTAAGTAAAGGAAGTTCAAACTTAGTCCTGACATTTTCGAGCATTCTGAGTCCCTCGTCCAGCCCTGGCCCGCGAAATGAGCGTAACGACGTTCGGTTGGCTTTATCGAAGGAAGCCTTAAAAATGTAATCGAAGTTGAGCTTTTGGGATAATTCTTTGATATGCTCCGCAACCTGATAAAGCAAATCTTGATTTTCAATCACACAAGGTCCCGAGATCACACAGGGTGTGTCTGCCTTAAAGGCAGCGTAGAGTTCAGTCGTTGTCATAGTTATACCTCAATTCCTAAAACTGTAATGTCGTCACGTTGTAGTTCGCTGCCTTGATGTGTTTTTAGGACAGTCTCAAGCTGTACTTTTTGCGCAGAGAGTGACTTATCCACGTGCAACTCCAACTGTTCGATGAACTTACGTGTCCCTAGCTTTCGGCGTTGCTTATTATTCTGATCCATAAACCCGTCCGAGGTCAGATACAAACGATCTCCTTTTTGGAGCAACTGTACACTCTGGCTATATCCTAACTTGCTACGCTGTCGTCCTCCAATGGAACGAGAACTTCCCCGGATAACATCTATTTTATTGTCTCTGTACACATAAAGTGAGCGTTTCGCGCCAGCATAAACAAGTTCAACTTGCCCGTTTTCCTTTTCTTCGAGACGACAAAGACACAGGTCCATTCCATCATCGTTGACTTTCTGTTCCTGCTTGAGAACCATGCGCACTCTTGTGTTAAGCTCGCGTAGAATTTGAGCTGGCTCAGTGGTCGATTTCTGGTTAACAATCTCGTTTAAGAGCGTATTGCCGATCATCGCCATGAATGCTCCCGAAACCCCGTGTCCTGTACAATCAACAACCGCAACAAAGCGATAAGGCGCAAGTTCAGTA
>CAZNAK010000315.1:0-3725 GCA_964570645.1 uncultured Cytophagales bacterium
CGATCGCGTTGGGCACGTAGGCGAGTCGATCAGCCCGGATGCCGAGCCAACGGGCGGGCTTGCCTGGGGAGTTTTCTGGCTTTTTTCCAAGAGCGTACTCCTGATTTTTGTACAAATGTGGGTGCGCTGGACTTACCCTCGTCTTCGTGTAGATCAACTGATGCGCCTTTGCTGGATGTACCTGATCCCCGCTTCTTTAATAACCTTTTTCCTGTGTGTGGCGTGGCGTTTATTGTTAATTTAAATTTAACAAAACCTAGTGGACACAAATTAGGATCATAAAAATATATGAACTAATTTTAATTTAATTTCAAATCAACTCATATTCTCATGTTTGTAGAACAAATTTATACTAACTGTCTGGCCGAGGCTTCATACTACATAGAGTCCAATGGTGAGGCTGCTATCATTGACCCGGTTCGTGAGCCTGATATGTATCTGGCTCTTGCTGAGTCACGCGGGGCAAAGATTAAGTACGTTTTTGAGACACACTTTCATGCGGACTTTGTTTCAGGACACCTTGACTTGGCAAGCAAAACACAAGCGAAAATTGTTTTCGGACCTACCGCCCAACCTGCTTACGAAGCACACATCGGGGCAGACGGCGAGTCTTTTAAAATTGGTGAGCTTGAAATGCTCCTTATTCATACGCCCGGGCATACTCCTGAGTCAAGTACATTCTTGTTACGCGACGAAGCGGGAAAAGATCACGCCATTTTCACGGGTGATACTCTTTTCATTGGTGATGTAGGTCGTCCAGACCTTTTAGATGCGATCATCAGTAAAGAAGAGCTTGGCGCGATGCTTTACGATTCTTTACACCAAAAAATTATGCCGTTAGCCGATGAGGTAATCGTATATCCCGGGCATGGACCGGGGTCAGCCTGCGGTAAACAGATCGGTAAAGAAACGGTATCGACTTTAGGTGCGCAAAAGGCGACTAATTATGCCTTGCAGCCAATGGATAAGGCTACGTTCATCAAGACCGTTACCGATGGACAGCCTGCTGCGCCTTCGTATTTCTTTATGGATGTGCAGATGAATAAAAACGGTTATGATAGTATTGACGCTGTGATGGAGCGCAGTTTGAAGGCACTGACACCGCATCTTTTCATTCAGGAGGCCACCGATAAAACGTTCATTATTGATACACGTAGCAAAGAGGACTTTGCCAGAGGGTTTGTCCCTCGGTCTGTCAATATTCCTCTTGATGGGTCTTTTGCCCTCTGGGCAGGAGCTGTTATTCCAACCGATGCGCCGCTCCTGATCGTTACGGAAGAAGGGAAGGAACAAGAAACAGTATTGAGACTGGCGCGCGTAGGCTATGAAAATGTTTCGGGCTACCTTCAAGGAGGTATATCTGCCTGGGAAAAAGCAGGGCAGACGGTCGCGAAGCTGGCTCAGGTTAGTGCAGCAGCTTTTGCGGAGATCCATGAACCTTACGTGATCGACGTGCGCGGTTCGGGCGAGTGGAACAACGGGCATTTGGTGGGTGCTAAGCACCTCTGTACAACCAAGCTAAGTATGCAGCTCAATGATGTACCTACGACAGGAGATGTTTATATGCACTGCCAGTCAGGGTATCGCTCAAGCTTAGTCGTTTCATGGTTAATGCGTGCAGGGTGGACAAACTTAATTGACATTCAAGGCGGATTTAAGGCACTTTCCGAAATTCATGTGCCCATAGAGAGTGCCGAAGTTGTGTGTGCCTAAGAGCTGCCTGAGCTTTATTTAGGACTACTTAGATGCGTTTAATCAAAAAAGCTCGTGTAAAAGTTACACAAGCTTTTTTGATTTGATCACAAAGAGTGATACTAATGTAGTCAGCTTAAAGACTTTCGACTATTCTGGTAGTAGTCGAAGACCCTGCCAGTAGCTTACTTTATTCACTCATCCCCTACCAGAGTCTCCGACTACTAGTGGGAATTCGCTTAAGTTGAAAGCCTTGCGAGCTACGCTTACGCGGTCTCTACCTCCATACCGAACTCTTGCAGTACTTGTGGTAGCCACTGCGCAAGACGGTCATCCGTCATTTCGGGCTGATTGTCCTCGTCGATGGCTAAACCGAGAAAAATATCTCCACGCTGCCCTTTGGAAGCGTCAAATTCATAGCCTTCTACGGGCCAGTGACCTACAATTTCACCCCCCTGTGCTACAATCACGTCGGCAATCATTCCAATAGCATCACAAAACCATTCACCGTATCCCCATTGATCTCCGAGTCCGAAAATGGCAACTTTCTTTCCTGTAAAATCTATATCTTCAAACTTAGGTAGAATCTCTTCCCAGTCACTTTG
The DNA here is from genome assembly GCA_964570645.1 of uncultured Cytophagales bacterium. Classification (GTDB taxonomy): domain Bacteria; phylum Bacteroidota; class Bacteroidia; order Cytophagales; family Bernardetiaceae; genus DAISIL01. The sequence goes on from CAZNAK010000315.1 coordinate 2,298, forward strand.
TAGTTCACCGTCATACCAAGTAGGTGCACCAAGAAGAAGCAACTCATACGGTTCAACTGCATCTGCCTCTACTTCTGCAAAGCTTTGCATATCAATGAGTTCCTCGCCTAGTATTTCAACGATTCGTTGTGAAACATTTTCTGTGTTTCCTGTATCTGTTCCGAAAAATAATCCGATTTTTTCCATCTTAATTTAATATTTGGGTTAAAAAAAGCTGTCTAGCAGCTTTGTTTTAATACAAAGATAAAGCTAAAAAAAGAAACGAAAAAAGTTCTCATGGCGTTAGCCATTAAAAGAGTTCTAACTTACATTTGTAATAATATGAAAAAAGCAATATTTGTTCTTTTGATGGGGCTTTCCTTAGTTGTTGGAGCAGTGGAAACAAGTGACGCGCAGTGTGCAATGTGTCGTGCTACGGTCGAAAATAATGTTAGCAATGGCGTACTGGACGAAGACGGTATGGGGCTTAACGGTGGAATTTTGTATCTACTTGTCATGCCATACTTACTCATCGGAACGGTTGCCTTCTTTTGGTATCGAAATAGTAAAAAGAATCATGCAAACAAAAAACTCACAGTCGAAAAGTATTCTTAAAGGAAAATGCCCACGATGTCGGGAAGGTGATATGTTTAAATATTCATTATTTTCATTTCGCTTTTCTACCACACACGAACGCTGCCCTGTATGTAATTTGCGTTATGAAATCGAACCTGGTTTCTTTTGGGGCGCGATGTATATCAGTTATGCTTTTTCGGTCGCCATTGTAGCGGCAGTAATTATCGGCACGACGGTATTGATGCCTGAGCCTGCATACTGGAATTATATCGTTAATGTACTGATTGCTTTACTTCTTTTTAGTCCAGTATCGTTCCGATATGCACGTGTGTTGATGCTTCATTTGTTCTCTGGCGTAAAATATGATCCTAAGATCGAAAAGAAAGAAGAAAACGTTAATGTGGAATAGGGTACAGCCCCCTAGCTTGAATACTCTTTTATCTCTCAAAACCCGTTTTTTGTGTCCCCACAAACGATTTCCAGATTAAAATATGTCCACAACCCCTGAAAATAACGAAGTTACTTTTATCGAAACAGGTGATGGTTCACACTCTCTTGTGTGGCCAAATATGGATGAGGCTTATCACTCACGGCACGGCGCGGTACAAGAGTCACGTCATGTTTTTTTGAAAGAAGGCATTTCCCATTGGCGTAAGTTCCATCCCGACAAAAAGTCGTTACGAATCTTTGAAGTGGGTTTCGGAACAGGGCTTAACGCACTCTTATGCCTTGAATACGTTCAACAAAATCCTGAAATCACGCTTTTTTATCAGCCCACTGATCGGCATACAGATCAATCAGCATCTGCACAGGGGTTCCGGCGCCATGGCCGGCGCGCGTTTCGATCCGGATCAGCTTGGGTTCAGATCCTGT
>CAZNAK010000316.1:0-3718 GCA_964570645.1 uncultured Cytophagales bacterium
TGACCGCAAATCGTATCTTTGAAACTTTAGAGGAGGTCGAAGCCTGTTTAACAAAAGCAATACAAAGTTGGCAAAATGACCTAGAAAGCGTGATAAAGCTGACCAATTTTAGATGGATACCAACTAGCTAGTATGCTTTTGATAATAATAATAGTGTAAGATGCTTGATTTGATGTACTTGTTTAGCTCGTCGAGCTGCTTCGGAAAACAGGTGCTTTGGCGTAAAGCTAAAATAGGGAATTTTTATCAGCTATCATTCCCCCCTGCCAAATTCAAAAACGTGCCCCAGCGAGCTTTTTTTAATTCTCTCGATCATAGGAGCTACTTTGTTTTAAAAAATACAATATAAAAAATGTACGCCACAGAAAATAGTTCCAAGCAGATAAAAAATAGCGTACATGATTGCTGTCCTTATGGGTGTTTTAAGCGAAATGCTAACGGCAAGTAGTAGCTGCTGATCACAACAACGGCGGAAGTTAGGTGCTACTAATCTAGTCGTAGTTATATCTACGAATCTGTTTTACTAGAAGCTGATTTTTTAGTATTTTTGATCTAGCTAAATGAAACAAGATCAGACAGAAATAGACCTTACCTGCGCCCACTGTGGCGACCCTTGCCCCAAAAATGAAACCGTTTGGAAAGAGGATACCGCGTTTTGTTGTAACGGCTGTAAGACCGTTTATGAACTCCTGCACTCCTGTGACCTGACCGACTATTATCGGCTCGAAGAGACACCCGGTGTATCGCTGCGGCAATCGAAAGCGGAGGCGCGTTTTGCGTTCCTTGACCATGAAGAGATCCAGCGTCAACTGCTTGACTTTAGCGACGGAACGCTCGCAAAAGTGCGATTTTATCTCCCCCAGATTCACTGCGCTTCCTGCGTTTGGCTGCTCGAAAAGCTCTATCGCTTAAACGAAGCTGTGGTAGAATCTTCCGTCAACTACCTCAAAAAAGAGGTACGGATTACTTTCTATGAAAATGAAATTACGCTGCGCGAACTTGTCACGCTACTCGCCCAGATCGGTTACAAACCTGTGATTAACTTAGAGGCGACCCAGCAACCCAAGAAAACCTCTCACTACCAGCGTTTTTACTTGCAGATTGGCGTGGCGGGCTTTTGCTTTGGTAACATCATGCTGTTTAGCTTCCCTGAATATTTGGGGATTGAGGAGCAGGACGCATTTTTACGCACTGTATTTGGTTACCTAAACTGGGTGTTGGCTTTGCCCGTACTGCTTTTTTCGGCACGCGACTACCTCAACTCAGCGTTTCAGGCACTGCGTCAAGGTGGAGTGAATATTGACGTGCCCGTCTCCCTAGGCATTCTTTCTATTTTTGGATGGAGTTCCTATGAGATTTTTGCCCTTAACGGCGGTGGGTATCTGGACTCGCTGGCTGCGTTGGTGTTTTTGTTACTTTGTGGGAAATGGTTTCAGCAAAAAACCTTTGATAATATTTCCTTTGAACGCGATTATCAATCCTACTTTCCGCTTGCTGTCACGCGCCTCCATGAAGGCGAGGAAGAAAGTATTCCGATTGCCAAGCTCTCTAAGGGAGATCGTATTCGTGTTCATCACCAAGAGTTGATTCCCGCCGATGCCGTTCTGATTTCGGGAAAGGCGCGAATTGATTACAGCTTTGTCACGGGCGAGTCTGACCCTGTACGCTGCCAAGGGGGAGATTTGTTGTATGCAGGCGGACGACAAATTGGCGAAACCCTTGAGTTGGAGGTCGTAAAAGAGGTTTCGCAGAGTTATTTGACAGGACTTTGGCAATCCGAGACCTTTCAGAAGTCCAACGAGGAGCTTCTCGAAACGCTTACGAATCGTATCGGAAAATCATTCACGTTAATTATACTTTTGGTTGCAAGTATAACGGCTGTTTATTGGTCGCTTACGGCAGGTATCCCCACGGCTTTGCAGACGTTTACGGCAGTCCTGATCATTGCCTGCCCGTGCGCGTTGGCACTCAATATTCCCTTCACGCTCGGGAATGTGATGCGGCTTTGGGCGCGGCAAAACTTTTACCTCAAGGATACTTCCGTGATTGAACGGATGGCAAAACTGTCGCATCTGGTATTTGATAAAACGGGCACACTGACCAGCGGGGGAACGGCAATATTTGTCGGAAAACCGCTTTCAGAAATTGAAGCTTCTTGGGTAAAAAAGCTCACCACATCTTCGGTTCATCCAGTCAGCCGTCAAATTGAGCGAAGTTTATCGGCCTCGACCCATGAGTTTTCGTTTTCTGACTTTGAAGAAGTAACAGGCGAGGGTGTTCGGGCAGTGGTTGATGGTCTGGAAATACGTCTGGGTAAAGCGAGCTTCGTAAATACGGATGACTCCACGAACGACCTTTTGGAGACTCGTGCCTTTCTGCGGATCGGTGATGAGATTAAAGGATATTTTGTGCTGCGTCAGGCTTTTCGGGAGGGTACAAACGCACTGCTGGCGAGTTTGAAGGAGGTATTCTCCTTGTCTTTGCTTTCAGGAGACCACGAGGGGACAAGAGCACAAGTAGAGGCGGTTTTTGGTTCTGAAAATACGATTTTATTGGGGCAGTCGCCGCAGGAAAAGATGGCGTATATCCAACACTTACAGGCAAAAGGAGAGCATATTTTGATGTTCGGCGATGGACTCAACGACGCGGGCGCACTCAAGCAAAGTGAAGTCGGTATTGCACTGGCAGAGGATGTCCATCAGTTTTCACCCGCTTGCTCTGCCATTCTTCAAGTGGACTCCCTCGAAAAGCTCCCTGAGTTACTCCGTTTTTCCCGCCGTGCGATGCGTGTGGTCTATGTCGGCTTCGGTATTTCGTTCTTGTATAACTTGGTAGGTTTGTTTTTTGCGGTTCAGGGCTTGCTTTCGCCCTTAATCGCCGCGATTTTGATGCCGCTCTCCTCGATCACGGTTGTCTTTTGGGGAATGGGAATGACGAGCTTTTTGTTTCAACAGGCTAAAAAGTGAGGTTTTATCATACGCTTTAGCCAGAAAAGCTAATGAGGTTTATTTTCTCCTCTTCCGTAATTCTTCGATTTGCTCAACAGCTAAGCCCGTATGTTTGGCTATCTCTCCATCAGTTAGTGATGTTTGTAAAAGGCTTTCGGCAATTTCAATTTCTCGTTCTTCAACAACCGTCTCTAACGCACTTTTTAAGTCTTTATACTGGATTAAACTCTGCTCATACTGATCTCTTTGATCTGCACTCAAGGCTACTAACTCTGCTGTCTCAAAGGCTTTTTGAAAAATTTTTTCGTTGAGAATCGCTGGAATTTCGTCAAAGTTTTCGAGGTTTTTCAAGAAGTAGCACCACTTATCAAATTGTGTTTTTAGTTCACCCTCCTTTTTAGTAAACAAAGGCATCTGCAAAAACCTGAACTGGAGTTTATCAAAAAATATATCTCCGTCCTGATCTTTTAATTTTACATCTTTTCTGAATTTACGCTTTTCCTCTGTCTCATCATACTCAAAATCTAGAATTGCTACAAAGTAGATAGGCGATAAACGAAAATTCCAATCTCCCCTTTGGGCTTGTTCTCGAATGGGAGAGGTTGTATAAAACAAACTACGGTCTTTGAAATACTTCACTTTGGCTTTTTGCATTTCTACTTGAAGACTACGGATAATACTATTATTATTATTAAAAGCATACTAGCTAGTTTGCATCCATCTAAAATTTGTCAGTTTTATCACGCTTTCTAGGTCATTTTGCCAACTTT
>CAZNAK010000317.1:0-1069 GCA_964570645.1 uncultured Cytophagales bacterium
CGTATTGCCGAACAAGGTCTCCCCGAAGACTTTATCATTATCTTAGATGATTATCATCGCCTTCGGGAAAAAGGTACTGGAAAAGCCCTCCTCCGACTGTTCAAGGAGCAGGGAGTCAGCGTAGTCTCGACGGTTTATAGCGGTATGAAAGATCAGCTTCTCATCACCACACCGAGCTACCGTTTTTTAACCTCTTTGTAAATGCGTAAAATGAGAAATCCAATCATAAAAGCTCTGGCGACGATTGATAAATTCCCAGCTTTTTTACGTCCTTGGCTGCGTAATATCGCCTTTGGCAGAACAGTTAGCTACGTAGGAACGACGGGGGTGAAGTTTGAAAAGATCACCAAAAATGAATGGATCGCCATCGTTAAAAACAAACGACACGTTCGCAACCATATTAAACAAGTTCATGCAGGGGCGATGCTCGTTGTTGCCGAGACGGTCTCTGTTTTCCTGACCGCCATGAACGTTCCGGGGGATCGGCTTCCACTGGTCAAGAAGATTGAAGCGGACTTTGTGAGGCGTTCAGAAGGCACGATTCGAGCCGTGGCGAAACTCACCGACAAGGAGATTCAGTTCATCCACGATAACGAAAAAGGCGAGCTACTCCTTGAAGTCATTGTCACCGATGAGTCTGGGGAACGCCCCGTCATCGTGTACGTAACCGCTGCTTGGATACCCAAAAAACGCGACGAGAGCTTGGTAAAAAAATAAGCCTGTAAGCTCCCTCGGGGTCGCATATACAGGCTCATACATTCAAGCAAGATGAAGGCCTTATCGTAGAATTAAAATCGGGTTCTTGGTGTGCAGGGCAAGCTTGCGCGATATACTCGCATCAAAAATCGACTCAATAAAATTACGGTGTTTTGGTCGGATGGCCAGCATGGAAGACCCACGCTCTTCGAGGTAACTTTTAAGCTCAGCCGCTACGCTACTGCCTTCCATCAACTCAAATCGCAGTTCACTGATCGGCGTAAAGAAGTAGTTTGCCTCAAGGTTTAGCATTCGTTCTTTCACCTCCTCGTTGTTGCGCGTCGTGATGTGCAGACAGGTCATATCAGCGTTA
>CAZNAK010000317.1:1079-1773 GCA_964570645.1 uncultured Cytophagales bacterium
TAAAGATGTCTGCAAAAGGCTTAATTTTCTCAATATCCTCGTGCTCGCCGCCCTCTAAAGCAGAGGCATAAACCAGATTTGATATTTCATTAGGATCACCATTGAGCGGTACGATCAACATTGGTGTATTCACTTCACCGATAAGGTTTGCCGTGTGCGTACCCCAAACTTCTTCAGCGGGAATCTGTACACCGTGCGTACCCATGACGATTAAATCGTAGTTGTTAGTCTCGGCTTCTTCGATGATGTCTCGCATCATTACACCGCCTTTGACTAAAGTTTCAAAAACGATCTTCTCATCTTTCTTTAGGTAATGGTCATTCTGGTACGGCTCCGTAAGCGATTTCAATGAGGCTTCCAGAATGCGCTTACGCGCCTCAAAGTCGCTTGGTAAATCATGTCCTAAGGACTGAGCAAGGTTATCTTCCGTAAGGGGCGATGCACCACTGGTCAGGAGCGTCATTTTTGCGCCACTTTCTCTGGCAACACGGACAGCGAAAGGAATTGATACCTTGGAGGCAGTCGAAAAATTGATGGGAATAAGAATATTCTGCATGGTCTTTTAAGCTTCTGTTGGTTAGAAAGAAAAAATAGTTGGTAAGTTATTCGGTTTATTGTTAGCCCTGCTTTTGTGGTAGCCAAATTACATTTTTTTTACTATGATGGATACCTCTTCACATAATAGTTCCAAATG
>CAZNAK010000317.1:1783-3702 GCA_964570645.1 uncultured Cytophagales bacterium
ATTTTTTTTACTATTTTGCTTTAAAATTTAACGTCAATTTTCTATGAGAACAGTACTAATTCCTACTGACTTTTCTGATAATGCCCGCAATGCTACTGAGTTTGCTGTTAATCTTTTTGGCGACAACAGCGTGAAGTTTTTGCTTTTGCACACTAGGGAACTGAGCTTAGACCTGCAGACACGTGAGATTGATAAGGCAGCTAAACTTCGGAACGAGTTAGAAAAATTTAAAGATGCACACCCTGGAAAGGAAGTTCATCTACAACAAGAAACAGGGTCTTTGGATGAGGTATTAAAAGATTTTGTGAGAGAGAATAAAATAGATATCATGGTAATGGGTACGCGGGGTTTAAAAGACGGAAAGGGCAACTTTTGGGGAACACGAACCTCTAAAACCATCGAAAAAGTATCCTGTCCCGTCGTAGTCGTCCCAGACGGTGCGAAATTCAAAGAACTCAATAAAATTATTTTTGCGACGGACTTCAATATTAAAAATGAAAAGGCACTTGACCTCTTGGTTGACTTAGCAGAACGATTTGATGCCTTTTTAACCGCGCTGCACGTACTACCCGAAGAGGGGATGATAGGAGATAAAGCTTTTGAGGGGATGCGTCAGCTCCATGAGCGCGGTAACCGTGTCTCTTCACATTTTATCAGAAATAACGACGTAACCGAGGGTGTTACCGATTTTATCAAAGATCACCGAACGGATATGCTCTGTGTGATGACGCACTCCTATACTTTTATGGAGCGCGTTTTTCGTAAGAGCGTTACCAAACACCTCGCCCTGCATAGCGACATTCCTATGTTAGTTTTACACGACTTATAAAAGCTTAAGCTATGCGCCACTTCATACTTACCTTATTTATCGTTGGACTGCCGCTGATGTCTTGGGCACAAAACGACCCGTTTACGCCCAACTACCCCGACCCCGTGAATAAAAAGCGTCTTCGCACGGTTATTATCACTGAATCGGTGGTTTATGTGGGAGCGATGTTTGGCCTCTATCAGCTCTGGTACAAGGGAAACGACTTCACCAGCTTTCACTTTTACAACGATACAGGCGACTGGCTCCAGCACGATAAGCTAGGGCATACCTATGCTGCTTACCAGCAAGGTGTTCTGGGCTACCATGCCCTACGCTGGGCGGGTGTAGATGAAAAAAAGGCAGCCATCTTTGGAGGTGGGCTGGGTATTCTGATGCAAACGCCTATCGAAATTTTGGACGGTCACTCCGAAGAGTGGGGAGCGTCTCCGGGCGACTTAGTAGCCAATACTGCGGGAAGTCTGCTATTCATCGGACAACAACTCGCTTGGCACGATCAACGGATCAAGATGAAGTTTTCCTTCACTCGGTCGCCTTACGCCGAACTTCGCCCTAGCAAGCTTGGCGGTTCGTTTTGGTCAGAAATGGTACAAGATTATAACGGGCAAACGATTTGGCTCAGTGCAAGTCCAGCCTCCTTTTTGGGTGAGACCAAATTGCCTGCGTGGCTTTGTATTTCGGGCGGTTACGGGATTGACGGCGTGTTGGGTAACGCTGAAAACCCAAGTCGCTTTTCGGATTATCGTCGGCAACGGCAGTTTTACCTTTCTTTAGACATTGACTTTACACGAATAAAGACGCGCAGCCGACTCCTAAGAACACTTTTTGTGGGGCTAAACATGCTTAAAGTCCCCGCGCCAGCCATTGAGTTCAGCCAGCACGGTAAAACGAGGTTCAGACCTATCTTCTTCTGAAACTAAAAGCTTCTACCCGCGTAACCGAGTAATCAAATCCCTGACAGCACTCACCGAAACCACATTATCCTTAAAATATTCCACGGCCGCTTCTGTTTCTGATTCGCTGGCCTCAAAAGTTCGTAGAATATTGAGTAAGTGCATTTTCATATGTCCTTTTTGGATGCCCGTCGTCACCA
>CAZNAK010000318.1:0-3700 GCA_964570645.1 uncultured Cytophagales bacterium
GTTGATTGGACAACTTGGCGAGGGAAGGCCGCAGTTTGCCCTTGCCAAAGCCATCAATATGACCAACGCACTTTATATCAAAGGTGGTCTCTCGGCGGATCAGGTGATCAAAAACCCCGCAGCGTATGGCAATGCGTGGTTTATCGAGGATTTAAAAGCGGTCAATACCGATGACGAAGCGATGGCTGCTATTGGTGGCGTGACCGCAGCAAGTCCAGATTTTTCGATGGAAAAAGGGGAAAATTTACGTAAAGTAGCCGTATTTACTGCCCCCGATAGTGAGCTTACCGAAGGCTCATACTTCAAAAATGACTCGCTCCAGTCGGTGCGTTTATTAGAATACGAGCCGAATCGTCTAGTTTATGAGACAAAATCTCCCGAGACGGCTTTCGTCGTTTTTTCGGAGATTTACTACCCTGTGGGTTGGGAAGTCACGATTGACGGTGCGCCTGCTAGTTTCCATCGGGTAAACTACCTCTTGCGCGGTATGGAGGTTCCTGCGGGCACGCACAAAATTGAATGTTCTTTCCGACCAGCGTCTTACTATACCGGAATGCGAATTTCTCAGATTGCCGGCTACCTACTTTTTGTCGTATTAGTGGGGGGAGTGGCCTACGGTATCTTGAAGGAAACACGTTCGGCATAGACGGATTTAGCCCTTAGAAGTACTTTTTTTGGAAAACCTATCGGGCAACTAATTTTATTGCTCGAATTTCTGATTAATAGCCCAAGATTCCTTTGCAAAGTCGTTTGTGATTCTTTAAATTGAATGATCTTTAATAGATCTCATATCAGCGTGGCTATATCTCTTTATCAAAGCAATCGAACGAGTATTTATCTGTCTGAAGATGGTCAATCCGTGATCAAGGTTGTTCCAGATCAGGTACCTACGCCACAGCAGCTTCAATATCTCAAAAACGAGTATGAGCTGACTCGTAAGTTAGCCTCAGCAGGAATTAGACGCGCCACCCGATTGGACACGTATGAAGGACGAGCGGCACTTTGGCTAGAATATATCGACGGTGATGCCCTCAAACACAAGGTAGGTCAGGTGAGTATCAAGGAGTTTTTTGAGATCGCTATTCCGCTTGCTAACGCTGTATTTGACCTCCATAAGGCCAATATTATCCATAAAGATATTACGCCTAACAATATTATTTTATCCGAGAAACGAGGTCCCGTTTTAATTGATCTAGGACTTTCGACCAAACTCAATCTTAAGAGTCGTAGCATTAGTAATATCAGCAAGCTCGAGGGGACTATCACGTATATTTCTCCCGAGCAAACGGGGCGGATGAATCGTGCCGTGGACTACCGTAGTGATTTATACTCGCTGGGCGTGATTTTTTACGAGATGCTAGCGGGCGCACCCCCATTCAAAAGTGATGATTCTGTCCGAATGGTTCACGCACACATTGCGCAAAAACCCGTTGATCTGACCCAAAAGAACAGTCAAGTCTTTACGGGGCTGTCGGCGGTGGTAATGCGCTTGCTCGAAAAAAATGCCGAGGACCGTTACCAGTCCGCAAAAGCACTCTATGATGACCTCGTCGAGCTTCAAAGTCGTTATGAGGAGGGAAGGCAAGATGAGCCTTTTGAGGTAGCCACACGCGATTTTTCTGGATCATTTGTCATACCTGAAAAGCTATACGGGCGGTATAACGAGCAAAAAACGTTGCTGGAAGCCTTTGAGCAAATGTACACTTACGGTAAGCGTGAGATGCTACTTGTGGCGGGTTATTCAGGTGTTGGTAAATCGTCTTTGGTACATGAGGTTCACAAGCCTGTCACAAGGCAAACGGGGTATTTTATCGAGGGAAAATTCGATCAGTTCCAACGGAATATCCCGTATTCTGCTTGGATTCAAGCCTTTGGCGCACTTGCCAAGACATTACTTTCAGAGCCAGAAGACGAGCTTGATCGCTGGCGAGAAAAGATCAATCGCCTTTTCCGTGAAATCGGTAATACAGGTCGCGTACTCACGGAGGTTATCCCTGAGTTTGAGTTGATTTTAGGGGAGCAGCCGCCTGTCCCTGAGCTAAGCCCTATCGAGTCTCAGAATCGGTTTAACTATGTATTCCAGCGTTTTATAAGAACGGTATCTACGCAAGAGCACCCGCTAGTTGTCTTTATTGACGACTTCCAGTGGGCGGACAACGCGTCTCTCAAGCTCTTAACGACCATTTTGACTGACGCTGAGCCGTCTCCTTTACTTATTATTGGTGCATATCGCGATAACGAAGTCTCAGCAACACACCCCTTCACCATCACTCTTGATGAGCTTAACCATCCTAAAGAGAAGACGATTTATCTCGCTAACTTGAGTGACGAGGACACGTTACACCTTATCGAAGATACGCTTTCGGCCAAAGGTCAGGCTGTTGAGAAATTAAATGAGCTTCTTCAGCAAAAAACGGCAGGAAACCCCTTTTTCGTGCGCCAGTTTTTAAAGTCGTTACACGAGAAAGACCTCATTAAGCTATCTGAGGATCAGCTTTCGTGGGTTTGGGATATTGATAAAATAAGACAGGAAAACATATCGGATAATGTTGTTGAGTTGTTGGCGGGTAAAATCAAGGTATTGCCCAGAGACACACAAGATATGCTCAAACAGGTCGCCTGTGTAGGCAATGTATTTACCCTTGAACTCCTTGAAACCCTTACGGGAATGACACCAGAGAAAATCGAAACTTACCTTGAGCCAGCCCTTCATGAGGGATTCATTGTACCGGGCGAGGAGCGTTATTTCTTTTCTCATGACCGCATTCAGCAGGCCGTCTATTCGCTGATCCCCGAGTCATATAAAGCTGAAAAGCATTTGCAGGTGGCTCGTTTGCTTTACGTCAAAGAGGAAAGCCGTGGAGACCTGATCTTTGATATTGTGAATCAGTACAATAAAGCTATAGATTTAATCCAAGAGGAAGGCGAGCGTCATGAGGTAGCATTACTCAACCTTGAAGCGGGTACACGGGCTAGAGCCGCTGCTGCATACACTTCCGCAGACGTTTACCTTCAGAAAGCGCGTGAGATCACTGGATTGGGGCTTTGGGAAAGCGACTATGAAACTGCTCTGCGTCTGGATAAGGAACGTGCCGAAGTAAAATATTTAATCGGGGATTTTGAGGCTTCCCAGCGTATCGTGAATCGCATTCTTGAGCGTGCAAAAACTCCTTTAGAGAAAGCAGGCATTTACAATATGCTCATTATCCAGCGCACCTTTGCGGCGGATTATACCGGGGCGATTGAACTCGGAAAAGCAGGGTTGGTTTTTACGGGCGAAGACTTGCCCTTGGAAAATCTGCAGGAAGTTCTGGGTGGCGAGATCCAGAAAATGATGGGGCAGATCGGAGATCGCCAGGTTTCCTCTCTGATCAATGAGCCAGATATGAGCAACGAAGAAAAGATTATTGCCACAGAATTACTGGTCAACCTCATTCCGTGCGCCTATTTATCTGGTCAGATGGAGCTTTATGCGGTTATTAGTGCCAAGATCATCAATTTAGCTCTTCGCTATGGTCATTCCCCGCAGTCTTCTCACGGTTATTCCAACTACGGAGGTGTCGTTGCTGCGGTCATGGGGCAATATGCACAAGCTTACGAATTTGGAAAACTTGCCCTAAAGCTGACCGAAAAATACGATAATAATTATTTACGCTGTAAGGATTCAATGCTCTTTGCCAACTTTATGAGTCCTTGGGTT
>CAZNAK010000319.1:0-3696 GCA_964570645.1 uncultured Cytophagales bacterium
CCTGCCAACGAGAGAGGAGTTCTTTAGGAAGAAAGATCTGATTATCCTCGTTAAGTTAACGGCCTCTTTTGTATTAAAACTAGAAAGTTTAGCAAAATTTTGCTGCCCTTTGCAACCTTTTATCCTTAGGTAGGGTCAAAATAATGTAAGAGATCATTCAGCTTACAACGTAACCTTATAGCTATTTAGAACAGGTAGAGTGGTTGTTTTGCTTTTTAAGCAGGACAACCCTTTTTTTATGGAATGAAATTTACGCGTCGCCTCGGAAACTTACTGATGATTTTAATGATTCCCCTTGCTTTCCTTTGGGTTGTACTTTTTAATGGGTTTCTGAGAGATCTCTTTTCGGGTTTCAATAACATTGACGGGGAAGAAGCTTTTCTGCTTATCGTTCTTGGCTTGGGTATTCCATCAGGTTACATTTACATCTTGGGGACACTCCCCAAGCTCGCCAACCCCGAAGAGCTGCACTCAGACCTTTTAGATACGGACACAGTAAAAGTAAATACTGAACCACTTACAAGAATACAAAGGCTTTGCGGGATCATACATACGCTCATGACGCTTGCCTTCGCCCTCTTTCTCTTTTATAATATCTTTGCTAATATTGGTAGTATTGAAGACTTGGAACGCCTAATTATTCTATTTGCGATCACGATGGTTATGACCTTATTGGTCATTATTAGCCCAGCTTATGTTTACCGAAGCTGGCAGACGGTTTCTAAACTCAATAAATCGAAGTAAGCTCATCTACTCCACCGCTCAATGTTACGTCTTCCGATCCAGCTTTTAAGCCAAAGCGAGAGGCGTTTTTTGTTCCATCCTACCCGACTAACGGCTTTACTTAAGTAATCCCGCATCGCTTTTTCATCATAATCCAGATAGCTGTGGATCGCCGCAAACTCGTAACCGTGTGCCTCAAGCAGGTATTGTTCCTCTTGCGAGAGATCAAACTCCTGACAAAGAAACTGAATACATGCAAGCTGTGCCTTTATAATTTTGGGGTTGTCTTGCCGCATGGTACGCTCAGGGTGATCGTTGGAGATTGCTGTGGTTTGGTCGATCATAAAAACGGGATGCTCCCAGAGGTTTCGCATCATAAAAATCCAATCCTCGCCGATCCGAAACTCAGGTGGAAAAGGCTGGATCGGAGTCCCCTCACGCCGCAAACATAACATGGAGTTAAAGGGATTTCCCTGCAAGAGAATGCGATAATCGTATTTGCCTTCGGGGAGGGTAATACGGGAGGGAAGTAGGCTACCCGCATCGGTACGGATATAAAATCTGGTGGCAAAGCGATGTATCTTAGGGTATTTTTGGATAGCCTCATGAAGTACCTTAAAGTGGTTTGGCAGAAGTTCGTCGTCGGAATCAAGGAAAAATATAAACTGCCCTTTTGCCCTTCTGATACCAAAATTTCTAGCAATAGAACGTTCTTCGTTTTCCTTGTAGAAATACCGAATCCGTGCGTCGTTGTAATTTTCGTTGAGCCATTTCTCGGTTTGGTCGGTACTGCCATCATCAACAAGAATTACCTCAAAGTCTGTGAATGTTTGTGCCAGAGCCGCATTTAAGGGAGCGTGTAGGCGGTGTTTTCGGTTGTATGTCGGGATAATAAGCGAGAAAAACGGCATAAACAAAGGTAGAGAAATAGCTTTTTTTATTCCTGATCGCTATAAAAAAAACTCCGAAATATAGGTGCCTGCGTAGCGGCTGCCTGGATAAACTTCGGTAATGGTAAACCTGATTTTCTGTGTGCACCCTAAATCCTCGGAGGAAAGCATTCTGGGGTTGCCCGCATCAAACCAAAATGGTCAATTTTTTTGATAAAGATCCACAAACCAAACCGTTGTCGGAGTTCTTTGAGGGAAAAATCAACATATACCAGAACAATAAAAATACATAAATCCTTTCATAAACAAAAAAGCCCCGACATCACTGCCGAGGCTTTTATTTAAAAGTAAAATCCTTCCATTAAGGGAACTCAATACCTTTGTAGAGGTTCGGCTCACGGATAGGAAGCGAAGCATCAAATTTATCGTTGATTGCCTCAATGAACGTGTTGGCAAAGAGCGAGTACGCACGGTCTGTTAAGTGGATACCGTCCAAGCTAAAGGTGTTACCCGTAATGAAACCTACTGTGTACGTGATTCCATTGTAATAAAACCCTGCTTTTACGCTTTCAAACAAACCATCTACGTCAGCTACTGCCCAGCCATTTGCGTCTGCAATCGCATTGATTTTAGCATTGTAACCCGAAATCGCCGCCGCAACCTGTGACTGCTCGTTGGTATCGAGGTACATTTCGGCGGGCAGTACGGGTAGCTGCTGGAACTCGGGGGATGCTGTGTAAGCTAGGGCTGGCAAGGTAATTAGATCACCTTCCTGTGCTTTTCGTATGCCTAGCGGGAAGGCAGGATCGTCGGTGAACACCAAAAAGCCATTTGCCCCTGCTTCTACGGTCACAGGTGCCAGCAGTGCCTCTAAAGTTGCATCCAAGGTCGCCTCAATCGTCGCTTGTGTCGTTGGGTCGTTGAACACCGAGTCAACGGCTGCATCAATATTTGCTTGCGTTTCTGATAAGTTAAAAATAGAATCTACGGCCATATCAATGCCTGCCTGTGTAGTAGATAAACTGAAAATAGAGTCAACCGCTGCATCAACTTGTGCCTGTACCTCAGGGGTCGAAAGTACAGAGTCTGCTGCAAGTGCCACTTGCTCCTCTATTGCTGCCTGAGTTGCGGGATCATTAGCAATGGCATTATCTGCAAATGCCTCTGCCTCCGACTGACTCAAGCCTTGTGCTAATGCCTGTTGAATCAGTTGCTCCCGTACAGCAGCTTCTACGCCTGGACGAACCTGCGTTGCAATAATTTCTGCTTCCACGCCTTCACGCGCATCGGCACGAACTTGTGCTTCTACGCCATCACGGATATCAGCACGAGCCTGTGCCTCTACCCCCTCCCGTGCTTGCTCCCGTGCGCCAGCTTCTACCTGAGCACGTACTTCTGGTTCTGCCTGAGCGCGAAGACCTGCATTAGTCGCATCTGCAATTTCTTGTGGGATTTCAAAAGCGTTCCAAGCTACGGTAGTAAAGAAAGGAGCCGCTAAAATGTCAGGAATATTCCCGATAACCCCTTTCACGTTAGGATTAGCTGCGTTCAGGCTTGCAAAAACTGCATCTAGGGAGTTGTCAAAGTCTGCTTGAGGTGTAATTACGTCACCCTCGCCCCCCGTCGAGGAAAAACCTAATACGTCATTACCACCAATCCAAATCGAGACAAAACTCGGTGCTTGTGCCGCCGCATCACCTACGGGCGTACTCGTACCAAAGTTCGTTGCAAAACGAGAATAAAAAGGTGCTGCTCCCGGGTTAAGACTTGAAGACACAAGATCGAAAGAGCGTGCCGCAGGAATCCCTAAGTTTTGGTAAGGGCCTTCCCCTGCTACGGAAGCAAACGCCGTAGGGTCAGGTGCTACATTTCCGAGTACAATACCTGGAACCAAAGCGTCGAGCGTTAAGAAGCCCGTACCGTTACCCTCTGGCATTAAAGGCTGCTTAAAGCCAGCTGCCCCACCTACCGACTGCATACTCATAGCAATCTGGTTAGGATAAGACTCCTCTTGTGCCTCACGGAATACACCTGAGTGCTGAACTCCCGCCGCAAACGAGTCACCTAGGGCTACATAAGTTGA
>CAZNAK010000320.1:0-3694 GCA_964570645.1 uncultured Cytophagales bacterium
ATACCAAAGGAACAGGAAGAAAATTCAAGTTTTAAGATTTTTTTGCCGATTTTGCGCGTTTTGTATAAATATTGCGTACCTTTATGCCAACGTAAAATGTAACGTTGCTTTTTGTATTCAGTCACAAATTCGTATTTGATTTCCATTTCTCGTTCATTCCTGTTATTATTTTCTTCCACAAAGTACATACAAGTTTGGTCGAAGGCTGAGACAAAAGCCTTTTTTGTATTTCTAATTTCTTTTTTATGAACACTGGTAAAGTAAAGTTTTTTAATGAGTCTAAAGGTTACGGTTTCATCGTAGATGATGAGTCTGGCGAAGAAGTTTTTGTTCACGTAAGTGGGCTAGCCGTAAGCTATATTGACGAAGGCGATCAAGTAGTCTATGAGCTCCAACAGGGACGCAAAGGCTTAAACGCGGTCAATGTACAAGTTAGCCAAGAAGGATAATCCTCTTGCTTTTACACAACATTTTTACCTTGATTTTCCTTTGGGAAGATCAAGGTATTTTTACGGACTTTATTATTTTTTTCGGCGTGGCTTCAAACGCTCTGCCAGCTCGATAGATAAATTGAGAAACAAAATCTTGGGGTTTGCATTGCGCTCCAAATGAAATAACCCATTGTCAATAGCTCTTGCCATTGGCTCAACGTTTTGTGGGGTGATAACCGTGGCAAACTTTTCTACAAATGCCAGCGTCCCTGCTTCCAATCGGTTCAGCTTTCCGCCACTAATTTTCCAAACCAAAGCCTCCCGAAAAATGGTCGAGGCATACAATAACAGGTTTCTTTGTGACTCTTTACTCGACTTTTGAAACTTTTCCATGAGTTCAGCCATCCCCTGATAGTCGTGTTGAAAGCACTTGCGCATCCAGTTGGTAAATACCTCATGGCTGCCGTCCTGAACTTCATGCGCAATGCGGACTGCCTCTGGTATATTTCCGTTAACCAAAGTCGCCACCTGACTGGCTTTTTCGGACGAAACTTGTTCCGACTCCTTCAAATAATCCGCAACCTCTGCTTCCGAGAACGCGGGAACTCGCAATGGCTGGCAGCGTGACAAAATCGTGGGAAGCAACTGCTCAGGCTCTTCCGTAACGAGCAGAAAGACGGTGCGCTCGGGAGGCTCTTCCAGTACCTTTAAGATAGCATTGGCTGCCGAGGGATTCATGTACTCGGGTAGCCAGATGATAAGCACTTTATATTTTCCCATGTAAGCCTTCAGCGAAAGGTCACGGATGATCTGACGGCTCTCCGCCACGGCAATATTAAAAGCTTTGTTTTCGCTTCCTATCGCTTCGGCCCACGCCGAAAGTGCGGGGTAAGGATGCTGCAAAAGGAACTCACGCCATAGCTTCAAGGCATCTTCGCGATGCTTAGTTTGGGGAGTTTTAGCAAGCGGATACACAAAATGTAGGTCGGGATGAGCTAATTTTCGATTCTGAATGCAAGAAGCACACTTCCCGCAGGCTCCCGCCGGGCTGGGTTTTTGACAGTTCAGTAGTGTCGCGTAAGCTCGTGCTAAGGCCAGTGCGCCGCCCCCTGCCTGCCCCACAAAAAGCATTGCATGGGCGACCTGATTTCGCGCTACTGCATCTAGTAAGCGTTTTTTGGTTGCATCTAATCCCAAAACCTGTTCAAATTGCATAGACGAAAGTACGGAAAATTCAATACTTGATACACTTACAACCGAAATACCGTCGAAACCTTCACTCCAAACGGACTCACGTTACGCCCCTCTAGGTACGTCAGGCGATGCAAAGCCTGCACGCGGATGAACTTAAAAATATTTTCAATACCATAGCTTACCTCTATATAAGGCGCGTTACCAAGTGTTCCGAAAGTCGGAATCGGGTTACCTGCTGCGTCAGTTTCAGGGATTAAGGCGATATTCTCATCGCGCACCCCACCGAACAGCACGTTTGATTCTACAAAACTTCGCCATTTCAGTTTCCGAAAAAGCGGTACACGATTAAAAAAGAATCCTTCAAAACGATGTACCAAACGTGCCGAAGCATAGGTGTCGCTCACAAACTCAAAATAGTTCATCAAGTTGAAAGATGCCGCGTTAAAGAAAACCGACTCGTTTCCTAAATGTGTACGAAGAATAGGGTAGGGAACCATAGAAGGGATATAACCCGCCGAAATCCGATATTCAGTTCGTCCAAAAAGCCCTAAACGAAACGCATGATCTACCCGCAAATCAAACTTTTGGTAGCTCAGGTCGCTACCCAAAAAATCATCCATACCGAGTGTGTAACGCAACGTAAAAACAGGGCGGTCACCACTGCCTAAGCTAAGGCGATCATTTTCAGTAAACACAAAATGCTCTCGAAAAGAAATTCGTGTCTCGAACGAAAGCTCCGTAGTCGTAAAACGATTACGTCGAGTATCTAGGTCTTTGGGATCAAGAAACTCAAAAGCAAAAAGGGGATCAAATTCTTGGTTACGAAGGCTTACTTTCTGGGTCAAGCCCCGCACAATATCGGTCTGAGCAAAAATACTACGCTCTTCGTGCAGAAACGGACGGTTATTATCCAAGTTTCCCCACCGTGTGGTGGCTTTAAAAAGATGATTATTACTACTTCGAAAATCTTCTGTAAAAAATGCCACCTGCTGAATATCTTTTACGTAGGAGGCTCCAAACTTTGTCCAAGGCTTTCGCGCAAAGAGATACGTAAATCCTCCGCTGTATTTAAATCGTTGGTCTCGCGTCCCGTATGCCCCTGATCCAAAGAGCGTTAGCTTTTTACTAAAATCAGCATTAGTTCGTACTTTGAGTTGAAAGCGGTTGCCTTCGATGTTATTGTTCGCATAAGCGTAAATGTATCCACCGACATCCAACTTACCGACTTTTTTGTAGCCGTTGATAAAAATATCTGCAATCTCGATGTACTTCTTAACCATCGGTAGGTTTTTGACCGTATCTACGGCACGATACATATTCCGCTCCTCAGGGGTAAGGGCTTCGGGGCGTTCGGCTTCCCAAAAGGCATCATCCGAAAGGCGAAAATCCTCTGCCACCTCTACCTCTTCCTCAAAAAACTTCTTCGGCTTAGGTTGATTGATCACAAAGTTATCGTTCGAGCTATACACTTTGGCTAGCATTCCCGCCCAATCGTCACGAACCTCACCCACATCAATCAGCAGACGTGTCTTGGCGGGTAACCATGCCGTATCTGCTTCCTGAATCACGCGAGCATAGCTTTGTTGTAGCTTGATTTTTTCGATAAAATTCAGGTTCGCTGACTTTCCTACCGTGATGTCAATTTGTTTGAGCGCGAAAGCATCTTCGGTAATCCACATCGTTCCCGTGAAAGCGAGGTCTTGCGGGCTTCGGGGCGAAAACTCAATCCGCGCACAAGGGATGCTGTCCACTAAAATATGCTCCTTAATGAGCTTGTAGTCATAAAAGGCGCGCCAACTATCGGCAATCGGAGAAACGAAGTCTTTATCCGTGAACGTCATCCAGTTTTCGTAAAAATTGTAATCCTGATACGTACTTCCGATGAGTTGGGAAACGATACTTCCGTCCTCGATTCCGATGCCTTTTACGCGCGTTTTGAGGATATGTTCTTTTCGCTTAATGGGGTTTTTACGGTAATAAAATTCCGATACGGACTCCGAAATAAACACGGGAAGAATCGGCTTTCCGTATTCTCCGACCATAAGTTGGATGCTATCAACCACTGAGAT
>CAZNAK010000321.1:0-3661 GCA_964570645.1 uncultured Cytophagales bacterium
TGGGCGCGTGAATGCAGCTACTCAAAAGGCTCGCCAAGAAAGCAAAGGCGAAAAAATAAGCAATAAATTTACGAAGGCTTTTACGAATCATAATCGGTGTGTATTATAGTCCCCACCAAGCGCGGGTACGAAGTAATTTCTTTTGTTTTTTGGGATGTGTAGCTTTTTTTGACCGCTTTACGTAGCCTGCGTTGCTGTAATAACTTGAGCTACTACACGAACTAAGCATGCAAGCGATACACACAAAGCTAAATAGATAAAGTATTTTTTTCCGCATAATTAATCTTGTATGAATAACTCAACAACACTACGAACAAATCTAGTAAATATTGCCGAGCGAGACATAAGTCCTGCGGAGATTTCGTTTGGAGACGGGAAAATAACGAAAATAACACCCATCAACGATCAAGTTTCGGGTTTCGCGCTTCCCGGCTTCATCGACGCACACGTACACATTGAAAGCTCAATGCTGGTACCTAGTGCGTTTGCCCAGCTCGCACTTACGCACGGGACGGTCGCAACGGTCTCGGATCCGCACGAAATTGCAAACGTGTTAGGTATTGCGGGTGTCGATTTTATGATCAAGAATGGAAAAACGGTTCCTTTTAAGTTTTTCTTTGGTGCTCCCTCTTGTGTACCCGCTACGGCGTTTGAGACGGCAGGAGCCACTATTGATGCGGCACAAATTTCAGCTTTGCTCGCCCGTGATGAAATTTTATACCTCTCTGAAATGATGAATTATCCCGGGGTATTGTTTGAGGACGCTGAGGTGATGCAAAAAATTGTAGCGGCACACGCAGCCCAAAAACCCATCGACGGACACGCGCCAGGTGTACGCGGGCAGGATGCTGAACGATACTTTGCCGCTGGAATTACCACTGACCATGAGTGTTTTTCGTATGAAGAAGGACTTGAAAAAGCACGGCTGGGCATAAAAATATTGATACGAGAAGGCAGTGCTGCCAAAAATTTTGAGGCCTTGATTGATCTGCTCCCACAGTTTCCCGATCAGGTGATGTTTTGTTCCGACGACAAACATCCAGACGACCTTATGGTGGGGCATATCAACCAATTAGTGCGTCGTGCCGTAAGGCGGGGGATCAATATTTTTGATGTGTTAAAAGCCGCCTGTCTCAATCCTATCGAACATTACAAGCTTCCCGTAGGACAACTTCGCGTAGGAGATGCTGCTGACTTTATTATTGTCGAAGACCTTGAGAATTTCCGTGTATCGGCGACCTACGTCGATGGTGTATGTGTAGCAGAAAATGGCTCATCTGATATTACCCTGCCCGAGGTGCAAGCGATTAACTCCTTCTCGGTATCTCCTAAAAGTCCCGATGACTTTCGTGTACGCGCAGCATCCATGCAAATTCGAGTCATAAAAGCATTGGACGGAGAGTTAATCACAGAGTCCGAGATTTTACCTACTAGGATCGAAGAGGGCTTTACCGTTAGTGACCCAATAAAGGATGTTTTAAAGTTTACGGTTGTCAACCGGTACGAAGATACTGCTCCTGCCGTTGCCTTCATCAAAGGGTTTGGACTGCAAAATGCTGCCATTGCTTCCTCGGTAGGCCATGACTCTCATAATTTACTTGCTGTCGGCACATCAGATGAGTTAATCTGTAAAGCGGTCAATGCACTTATCGAAACAGAAGGAGGCATTGTAGCCGTAAGCCCTACTGAAACGCGTGTGCTGCCTTTGCCCGTAGCAGGTTTGATGGCTTTGGAAGACGGCAAAACGGTGGGAAAGCAATACCAAGAAATTGATCGTTTTGCCAAGTCGCTGGGCAGCAAGCTCAACGCGCCTTACATGACACTTTCGTTTATGGCACTGCTGGTTATTCCGAACCTAAAGTTGAGTGATAAGGGGCTTTTCGACGGGAAAACATTTACTTTTGCAGAGCTTTTCGTGGATTAAAGAACAGACAGTAACTATTTTTTTGATGCGCCCACTCATTTTCTTTTGTATCAGTTTTTTTGTCTTTGAAGCAGGCGGTCAAACGGCGCGTCCTGGTTTTTTGGCTGACAAGACTGCTGAGTGGCTTGTTTATGATCGTTCTGAGAATACCTATTTGCCCTTTTTAGAAGAAAAACCCGTCAAAACGCTGCATTTACGTCTGGACTCGGGACAGTTAGGCAACTCCGACATTTTGATTTGGCTAGACTCTGGTACATTTGTCTTTGAAAATAACGATCTCAAATATGCCGTATCGCGGTCGCCATTAAGGGTTTCACGTCCAGAACTTGAGCGTACCATGCTACTCAGTATCTGGCAAAAAGGTGAGGTATGGGAAAGGGCACCCAAAACATGGCTAGTCAGGAAGAAATGGAGTCCCGCCAACGAAAAGCTACGAGACAAAGAGCCAGAAGAGATAATAGCCAGTGACGTAATGCGACCAAAGCCAGCCTGGATGCCTCAGGAGCTGATCTTGCTAACGTGGATATTGCTGCTTCTGGTGGCTGTATTACGGCAGGGGGAGTCCTCGATTTTGCGATTGAGTGAGCTTAAGCGGATATCGGAAACCCTTTACAAACCCGTTACTGAGGTCAAGCGAATTAATACGCTTTCTTTGTTGATTTCCCTATTTTTTTATGCCAGTGTGTCGGCTTACACCCTGGCGTTTCTGGATGAAGGGGGGCTTGCTTTAGATAATATTACGCAGTACTTTCTAGTATCAGCGGCTTACCTTTTAGCTCGTTTCTGTTTGGTTTTACTGTTCTCGGGCTTATACTTTGACGGTCTTTCCCTAGGGTGGTTACAAATACGTGAAACATTGCGGTTTTCGTGGTCATTGGTTAGTGTTTTATTACTGGTGACCTTGTTCATTAGCCTTGAGCAAACGCCTCTTTCTACATCTACTGGAGTGTTAATAGTGCGTTATCTAGCTGCTATACTTGTAGTAATGCGAACTTTAGCAGTCAGCTATCAAATAATCAGGTTTGAGCGTCGGATTAATTTCTATTTAATTTCGTATCTTTGCACCGTTGAAATTATTCCTGCATTTTTTATTATGCAGTATATTAGTTAAAATTCAAGATAAACTACAACTTTTTGCTTATGGCTAATGCAACAAGTAAACAATCTTCGCCATCAGTTGAGCGACAGCTCTTGCCCGTTAAGAGCATTCTTATTTCACAACCAGAACCCGCTACCACCAATACTTCCTATCACAAACTAGCCAAAAAGTATAATCTAAAGATTGACTTCCGTCAATTCATCGAGATTGAAGCCGTGGATTACCGCGAATTTCGCAAACAAAAAATTGATATTCTTTCTCACGATGCCATCATTTTTACGAGTCGAAATGCTGTGGATCACTTTTTCGCGCTTTGTGAAGACCTAAAAGTAGAAATCCCTGCGGATATGAAGTATTTTTGTATCTCTGAGCAGACGGCAAACTACCTCCACAAGTACATTACCGTTCGGAAGCGCAAAGTTTATACAGGTACACGTACGGCCGCTGACCTCCTGAAAGTAATTGCTAAGTATAAGAAATTAAAGTACTTATTCCCTTGCTCAAACATTCGTCGTAATGATATTCCAGACTTTATGGCGAAAGAGAAAATTGCGTTGACCGAAGCGGTGATTTATCGTACGGTTCCGAGCGACTTGTCCGATCTTGCCAACATTACCTACGACATGCTTTGTTTTTAT
>CAZNAK010000322.1:0-3658 GCA_964570645.1 uncultured Cytophagales bacterium
ATCAACAAGGTTGATTTCACTTTGTGAAGCAGGAACGTAGATCAACGAGTACTCACGTGAATCTTCGCTTGTCAAACGACCGTTGTCGTTGTAGATGAATGAGAAATTGCTACCAGACTGACCGTTGTAGAACAAGCCAATTTGTGTAGCCATAAATGGCAGGTCAAGTTTCTCCCAGTCAAAGCGATAAGAAAGCTGTGCCGCTACACGATGCCCTGAAGCAAACGTAGAACGTCCTACCTCGTCAAAGTTGTTACGACCATTTACCGTGTGTAAGCCTCTCCATTGCGAAGAGTTTTGAGAAGAAGTTGCATCAAATACCGACCAAGAGTCTGTGTAGTTGTATGAGATCATACCCATCAGCCCGTTATCGAATGGCTTTTGCAACATTGCGGTAAATGTATGCGCATAGCCTTTGTTTGTATTTGTTGCCAACAGGATACGGTCGTAGGTATCATCAATCTCGTCACGACGGTCGTAAATGTTACGAGTATCAGGTGTGCCTGTTAAGTTTTCCGTAGAAGGCTTGAGGTTGATATTATCAATGCTAATATCATTGATCACCTTCGTGTACAAGTACTCTACTGTACCAATCAGACCCCAAGGAAGCTTTTTATCTACGGCAATACTTGCTTTCAATACCTGCGGAAGTTTAAAGTCTTCTGCAAATAAGTCAACCTGACCTGATGGCTCAGGGTTTGAAAGATTGACATCACCTGGAGGCTGGTTGAATGGATCAGGATTGAACTCTTGAGTGCCAAATCGTGCAATACCACCGACATTAAGCCCGTAGTTATTGTACGAACCACCTACCCAGACGAGTGGTGCACGGCTTGTAAAGATACCTAAACCACCACGAACCTGAAGATCTTGGTCGCCCTTGACATCCCAGTTGAACCCGATACGCGGAGCCACCTGAAGCTGAACAGGAATAGACTGTCCCGTAGCGGCACCTTGTAGATCATAGCCAAATTCTTCGATCAAAGGAATCGTTGTATTGTTGAACTCTTCGTTTGTAGGAACTTCTGTACTGTAAAAGGGCAGGTCGAGACGAATACCACCAGTCAACTTAAGTTTATCATTGACTTGGAACTCATCCTGAACGTAAAAGCCCAAAAGTCCAGCATCGAAGGCAGCGATTGCCTCAGACTCGTCACCCGTTACGTTATCTACCTGAGAGTAGCTACGGAAGTATGCGCTGGCTGGCTGACCAGTCAAGAAGTCATTTAAGCTGTTAAAATTGTAAGCTCCGAAGTTTTGACGGATAAAGAGGTTAGCCACTGAGTAGAACTCATTGTGCGTACCAATGGTAATTATATGCTCACCTTTGTAGATCTCAAAGTTGTTCGTGATCGTGAAGATGTCCTGATCTAACAAGTTTGCCGTAGAGAAAGGCTCACTACCAAAAGTAATATCAGCAGCACCATCAGAAATTTCAACACGTGGGAATGGGTTACCAAATGGATCCCGGTCATCGCGAACAGCTGTGTAGCCTAATGTAAGGTGGTTTGACATGTCATTACCAATCTGGCTACGAAGCTCCAATGCCATAGAGTGCGTTTTTGAGTCGAAGAACTCAGCTCCATTTTGGAAGTTGATGTCATTAGCGTCGGAACCGAATGCTTCCAAGTTTTCTGCTGTCGTTAACGAGTACCGTGCAGAAAGCTTGTTACGTCCGTTGATGTTCCAGTCAATTTTAGCTAGAATTTTATCACTGTCCAAAGAAGCACGGTTATTTGTGTACGTTCCTGGGTTGTATCCGTAGGTTTCATTCAGTACTGACACCAAGTTGTTGATATCTGACTGAGAAGACTCACCAATGTACTGCGTATCAAAGTCAAAAGGGAGTGGAGTTTCATCACGCTGGAACTCAACGCTAGCAAAGAAGAATAACTTATCTTTCACGATTGGACCGCCTAGGCGTGCTCCGTAAGTTTCGCTCGTGAAGTTATCTAAGTCCTCTTCGGTAAAAGGATTTTGACCTGCAAGCCCCTCATTTTGAAAGAGGTAGTACACCGAACCTTCAAATTCGTTTGTACCAGAGCGAGTAACGGCGTTTATTGCACCTCCCGCAAAACCAGACTGACGTACGTCAAATGGCGCAACAGATACTTGAAGCTGCTCAATCGCGTCAATCGAGATTGGAGAAACACCCGTCTGACCACCGTTTGTACCCGTAGATGCAAGACCAAAAACGTCATTGTTTACGGCCCCGTCAATGTAAATGGTGTTGAAACGGTTGTTTTGACCCGCTACGGAGATCTGATTACCATCGCCTTCTGTTACGCTTACCTGAGGGTTTAGGCGAGCAAAGTCCGCTAAATCCCGCGATACCGTAGGCATACTGTTAATCGTGGCTTCGTCCACGATTGTTTGAGCACCTGTCTGGTTGCCATCAAACAAGCCTGTTTCCGCTACAATCTCAATACCCTCAAGCTCGGTAGCTTCTTCTTTCAGGATGAAGAGCATGTTCAAGGTCTGTCCTAATGTTAGGTAAACTCCGTCTTTTGTTGTCGTTTCGTAACCCACAAAAGAAACCTCTACTTTATAAGGTCCACCTACCTGTACGTTAGGGATACGGAAACGACCACTTTCGTTAGCCATATTACCGTACTTTGCGCCCGTAGGCTTGTGCATAACGACGATGTTGGCACCTGTAAGTGCTTTACCTGACTCGTCTTTAATTGACCCCGCAATCGAAGCAGTAGTAGAACCCTGTGGAAATGCACCAGTTGCTACGCCTGCTGCCATCACGAGGGCAAGTATCATTCGTACTAGCTTTTTCATGTGTAATTAGCGTTTAAATTGAAAAGTAATGCGCGAAAAGCACATTGTTACTTGCTGCAAAAGTACATTGAATACAGAAGCGTAGAAACAGCAGCAGGTTAAAAAATGGCCAAGTATGCTGCTCTTATATTACGAAACTATTACACTTTTGTCTATGAGGAACAAAGCCGTCCTTTCTTTGGTTTTTTTTGGTGAAGTCAACTTATTAAGTTGAATTTGACTGAAATACCAAATGCCCGCCAGAGTAGAGCTACTCTAGCGGGCGTTTGATGTGGATTGCACTCAAGGACAATTAAGCCAGTTTAGCAAACCTTGTGGCTACGTTTTCCCAGTTGATGAGATTGAAAAAGGCGTTAACGTAGTCACCGCGCATGTTTTGGTAATTAAGGTAGTAGGCGTGCTCCCAAACATCAATTCCCAAAATGGGTGTTCCTGCCTGCTCAACAAGGTTTGTCATCAATGGATTATCCTGATTTGGGGTAGAACTGACAAATAACTTCTTGTCGGTACTTACACAAAGCCATGCCCAGCCTGAGCCGAAAACGCCTTTGGCAGCATCAAAAAATACGGACTTAAATTTCTCGTAGTCGTCAAATGTGCCGTTGATGGCATCTGCTAAGGTTCCGGTGGGTTCTCCGCCCGCATTGGGTGCCATTACTTCCCAAAATAACGTGTGGTTGTAGTGTCCGCCGCCGTTATTTCGTACGGCTGTATCGGTAGCTGTGTCGCGCAAAGCAGGGAGTAGTTCTTCTAAAGACTTACCCTCGTTTGGTGTTCCCGAAACTGCTTTGTTGAGTTTGCGAACATATCCCGCATGATGCTTATCGTGGTGTATCTCCATTGTTTGTGCATCAATGTGCGGAGCGAGTGC
>CAZNAK010000323.1:0-3656 GCA_964570645.1 uncultured Cytophagales bacterium
CGAGTTTAAAGGTATTCTTGTCATGCTCACGCTGTACAAGCGCGTATGAATTGTAGAGTCTCAGTTCCTTTTTTTCTTCTTCCCAAATGTAGATCACGCCTGAGCCTGCCTTCATGAAGCTCCCCAAAAAGCTAATGGTATTATTGGATACCTCTTGGAGGCTTTGATGTCCTGAAAGGCGTTCATTGATTTGGTTCATGCCGTCTTTACGCCAGTTTTGGGCACGTAAAAAAAAGGTCATATCGGAAAGCGATTTTCCGAGCACATCGCGCTTGCTGCGAACGTTGATTTTTACATCGTAGTCACCCTCGGCAATCCTGTTGGTTTGTGTGACTAGTTCATCGAGTCCCTCCGTTACGGCATTGACACTGCGTGAGATCGCCCCGATTTCATCACTCCGATTTCTAAGTCCCACGCGTTCTAACTTTGTTTCTCCCTGTGAAAGCTGATAAATTTTACGTTCTAGCTTCTGGATGGGCAGGCTAATATGGGAATAAATGGCAAAAGCAATAGCCACACTAATCACCAGAAGTACGATGACCATAATGACTAAGCCCCAGATTCCTCTTGCAAAAGCCGCCTCTGTCTCGTCGCGTGCTTTTTGGGCATCGTTTTCTTTGAGGTCAATTAGCGAGTCAATTTTTGATCGCAAAACGTCCGCTTTTTCTTGTAGTTCTCCGTAGAGTAGCTCGCTGGCCTGCGTTTTGGCACTTTCATCACCTGCTAAATTCCGAAACGTTTGGACCTGAGATCGAAAGTCTGTAAATGCCTTTCGATATTCTCTGAATGCCTCCGTTTCCTCACTATTGACTAATTTGGCCTGCAAACGAAGGTTGCTTGACTCAATTTCCTGAACTTCATCTTCGATTAAGGCTTTTGCGTGTTCCCGATCTCCACTTTTCTCGGCAAGCAATAAGTCACGCAGGTGCGCTAATGCCTGTGGATAAGACTCTGCAATGTGGGTCAGTTCTACCAGCCCGCTTAGGTGCTTATCGTGCATTTCGTGGCTTCGCTCCTTAATTTTTTGGAGTTCAGAAAATTCGTATAAGCCCATCAGAGAAACCGCGATGGTGATCAAAAAGTAGCTTAGGGCAAGCTTAGCGGTAATATTCCAGCGCATACTCTTTCGACGTTTATTTGTAGTTTTAGCCTTTAAATCTACAAATACCTTGCTTACTTCATCGTTTCAACCTTACTTTTTACTTGTTTTCAGCGTGTTCAGTTTTTCAGCTTGCCAGAAACAAGCTCCCGAGACCTCAAAAGATGCGGTTCCGCAGTCTATTCCTGAACCTGAATTTGTACCGCGATGGAAGAAAGCCGTAGCAGGAAGCCCCGCAGAGCTTGCTGCCTGTGATTTTAACAACGATGGATACCCTGATCTTCTCATAGCCACGGAAAAGGAAACGCGGATATTCAAGAACCAGAAAAACTACACCTTTGAGGAAAAAACCGTAAAAAGTGGCTTGCCCACTGACTATAAATGCGGAATAACGGTAGCAGACCTCAATTTTGACGGCTACTTAGATGTCTGGATGCCTCCTCAGGTGTACGACAACCAGCGGGATTTTACGTTTGTAGCACGTGAAGAAGGCGGACTTACTGGATATGATTGCGGATTGGATGATCCGTTTGAAAACGTGTATCAAAACATTTACCGTAAATCATGCGAATCTGAACTTTCCGAATACATGCGTTTTAATGTCAATTTAGATGATTTTAAACAACAAGAAATTCCTTTTTTTGAGAGGCAAAACCCCTTGCTATTTGTGGAGGCAGATTTTGATCGTGATGGAGATCGTGATGTCGCTTTGATTACTTCTGATAATCAAATTCAGCTCTTTGAAAAAACAGGAAAAACCAACTTTTTGAAGTTACGCCTAATTGGAGAAAAAGACAGCTACTACGGCATTGGAGCGATTGCAGTCGTTGAAACAGGCGGACCGCAGCAGGTACTGCAAAATTTACCACACCATACCACAGGCATCACAGAACCCTTCTTACTTTTTGATCTCGGCGAGGCTGCGGTCGTTGATAGGCTAACGATCCATTGGGGCGACTGCCGTACACAAACTTTCGAGGGATTGAGTACCAATCAAGAACTTTCTATTAGCCAAATCCATGCAAAATAAACCTTATCGAATCGCTATTCAGGGCATCGCCGCTTCTTTTCATGAGCAGGCAAGCCTACAATTTTTTCAGCATCAGGAAATCGAAACGGTGGAATGCCTTTCTTTTCGTGCCGTAGCCGAAGCACTCCGCGACGGACACGCCGATTATGCCGTTTTAGCCATCGAAAACTCCATTGCAGGCAGTATTTTGGGGAATTACCGCCTTATGCAGGACTTTCATTTTAAGACCATCGGCGAGATTTACCTACACATTCAGATGAATTTGATGGCAGTTCCCGGAACGAATCTGGAGGATATAAAAAACGTCTATTCTCACCCGATAGCCCTGCAACAGTGTCACGAGTTCCTACACACGCTACCCGACGTACAGCTCATTGACTTTCAGGATACGGCTTCGGCTGCCAAGATGCTCAAAGAAAAAGGACGTAATGACGCTGCCGCCGTTGCCAGTAAACTCGCTGCCGAGCAATACGGACTCGAAATCCTTGAACCGCGCATCGAGACCAATAAACGTAACTTTACCCGTTTTTTGGTGTTGTCGCGCAAGCACGAAACCTTAGAGGAGGTACAAAATAAAGCGTCGATTTCGTTTCTTCTGGGTACGCAAGTTGGGGAGCTTGCTGATGTTCTTTTAGCCCTGAGTCAGCATAATATTAATTTGACCAAAGTGCAGTCGGTTCCCGTGATCGGAAAGCCATCTGAGTACACCTTTTACCTTGATTTAGTTTGGGAAAGCTACGAGGATTATAGCCGTGCCTTAGATGCGGTGCTGCGTCGGGTGTCGAGCCTTTCTTTGCTGGGCGAGTATGGGAAAGGGGAAATGCGATATGAGGGATAAAGTCAGCGTTTTCTAGCCTAATTCCTTCAAATACGCAAGGTAGGGGCTTTGAGGGGGTAGAGCGGCTTCTATTTCGGCGCGGAGCAGGGTGTATTCTTCGGTATCGCGTTTTTCTTCGGCAACAAGGCGGTTTAGCTCTGCGAGCTTGGCATCCATGATCGGTGAAATTTCGGTCACTGTGTTGAGAAGTCGCGTCATAATCTGCGTTGTGGTCCATGCCCATGCTTTTCCTTTGTTAATAAACAATTCACCCGTAGTTTTTTCGATCTCAGGGTTGAGCAAAAGTATCCCGTTGTGATGAAGCTCTTGGATCACATACGGGTTTTGGGTAGTGACCAAAAAGTTAACCTTTGGAAACTGTTCGGCAAGTTTTTGATACAGGGTGCGTTGCCAGTTTAGGCTTAAAATTTGGTCGAGTTCATCAATTAGAATCAGAGCAGTGATTTCCTCGGGTTTGGTAAGGTCTTTCTCGTTACGCTCAAAGCGAAAGAGCATATCTAGCAGGTAATCAAAGATGGCACGAAAGCTACGTGGCATATCTAAATCCTGCGTACGGCCGCGGGAGGTCTCAAAGTAAAAGTGGTTACGATCATAATCCACTAGCTGAACGTCTTCGTTTTCGTAGGCGCAACTCAATAAAGGATTCATTAAGTCGCAGATCGTATCAAACTTACCCGCTACGAGGTAAA
>CAZNAK010000324.1:0-3649 GCA_964570645.1 uncultured Cytophagales bacterium
TTTGCGCAGTATGCGATGGTCACAGCAGACGAAGCCGTTAAACAAGCAGGGTTAGAACAGGATAACATCAACAAGGATCGCATTGGCGTAATTTGGGGATCAGGAATCGGGGGAATCCAAACGTTTGAAGAAGAGGTGAAAGGGTACATAGAGTCCAATAAAACTCCGCGCTTTAACCCCTTCTTCATTCCAAAAATGATTATCGACATCGTTTCGGGGCATATTTCGATGAAATATAGCTTCCGAGGGCCAAACTTTGTCACTATTTCTGCTTGTGCTACTTCGACAAACTCCATCATTGATGCCTTTACCTACATTCGGCTGGGTAAAGCGGATGCAATTGTTACGGGCGGCTCTGAGGCGGCTATCTGTGAGACAGGAATAGGTGGTTTTATTGCTATGAAGGCCATGTCCACGCGAAATGACGACCCCAAAACGGCATCGCGCCCCTTTGATAAAGAACGTGATGGCTTCGTGATGGGAGAAGGCTCTGGCGCACTGGTACTGGAGGAGCTTGAACACGCTAAGGCGCGTGGTGCAACTATTTACGCTGAGGTGGTCGGTTCAGGTTTGACCGCAGACGCACACCACATCACGGCTCCACATCCCGAAGGACTTGGCGCAAAAGCAGCCATGGAAGAGGCGTTGCGCGAAGCCGAAATGACTCCTCCGGACATTGAGTATATCAACGTTCATGGCACTTCTACACCTTTGGGTGACGTAGCGGAGATAAAAGCGATTCAGGCAGTGTTTGGTGAGCACGCCTACGACCTTAACATCAGTTCAACAAAGTCTATGACAGGACACCTCCTGGGTGCCGCGGGTGCCATTGAAGCAATCGCAGGGATTATGGCACTAAATCGTGACCTGATCCCTCCGACGATCAATCACGCTAACCCAGACGGAGACATTGATCCAAAGCTTAACCTGACACTAAATCAGGCGCAAAAGCGCGAAGTAAATGCTGTTTTATCAAATACGTTTGGCTTTGGCGGACACAATGCGACTATTATTTTGAAGAAGTACAAAGGTTAACATATTCTTTGCTTATGCGTGGCGTTCGGTGGTTGATGAGTCGGTTTCGGCAGTATTCGGAGTACGAGAAGCAGCTCAGTGTTGCCGTCCGTCGAATCACGGGTTCACGCCCGATTAACATCAAGCTGTACGTTTTAGCCATGCGGCATACGTCTGTTGCCAAGACACTTGCTAACGGGCATAAGGAGTCAAATGAACGCCTCGAGTACCTCGGAGATGCTGTTTTGGACTCCGTAGTAGCGGAGTTTCTCTTCAAAAAATTCCCCTACAAAGACGAAGGCTTCCTGACCGACATCCGTTCACGAATTGTAAGCCGTGACTCTTTGAACCAACTTGCCCGTAAACTCGGCATGGAGGAGCTTATTCGTGTGGAGCAACGACGAAATATGCGAATGTATAAATCCATGCTCGGCGATGCGATGGAAGCGTTCGTAGGTGCGGTGTATCTGGATCGTGGGTATGGCTTCACGCGGCACTTCATCATTAAAAAATTGATCTGCACCTACCTTGATCTAGAGGAAATTGTGGCCACTGATCCCAATTACAAAAGTCAACTCATTGAGTGGGCGCAGCAACGCGGTAAGCGTGTCGAGTTTAAAGTCGTCCAGACAAGGGGGAGCAGCAGCGAACGACAATTTCGTGTACAAATTCGGCTAGATAATGAAATTATCTCGCGAGGAGCAGGTTTTTCAAAGAAAAAAGCGGAGCAAGATGCTGCGCGAAAAGCCTGTGACCTGCTCACGGAGGATGAAGAGTAATACAGCTAGGCGTTTTTCTCCTTTTCAAAGTAATCAAAAAGAGCCGTACTTCGTTTTTTACCGATCAGTTTCTGGATTTCTGCTGGCTTTGCCTTTCTGATGTTAGAGACTGATCGGTACTCGTTGAGTAATAGTTTGACCGTTTTTTCACCGATACCCGGGATTCCATCCAGGGCACTTACTAAGCTACTTTTGCTGCGTTTGTCACGATGAAAAGTGATCGCAAAGCGGTGGGCTTCGTTTCTGACGTGTTGCAAAATTGCCAACGAAGGGGATTTTTTACTTATGTAATGCGGTAACTGGTCACCCGGATAAAAGATTTCTTCGAGACGTTTGGCAATACCGATGATCGGGATCTGCCCGTAAATATCAAGTTCCTTAAGGGCACGGCAAGCCGCACTTAACTGCCCTTTACCACCATCCACGACGATTAAATCTGGAAAAGGCGCGCCTTCATTTTTGAGACGTTTGTAGCGTCGTTTGACCACCTCGTGCATAGAAGCAAAATCGTCGATTCCTTCTACGGTTTTGATGTTATACTTTCGGTAGTTCCGCTTGGAAGGCTTTCCGTCCTTGAAACAAACCATTGAGGCGACGGGGTTAGTGCCATGCAGGTTGGAGTTATCAAAACACTCGATGTGGCGCGGTAGGTTTTTGAGACCAAGATCTTTTTGGAGGATTTCTAACTTTTTGGATTGTAACTGCCCTCCTTTTTCACGCTGACGCTCCAGGCGTTTTTCGTGATCTTTGCGGTAATACTTTCCGTTTTTGAGCGAAAGATCCACCAGCTTTTTACGGTCTCCGATTTTGGGAACTTTTAAGTCAACGTTGGGAAGAGCTACGTTGATTTCGGTATTGGTGATAATCTCGCGGCTCTCGGAGTTGAAGCGTTCACGAAAGTTAAGGATAAGGTGCTCAAGAATTTCGGTGTCGGTCTCTTCAAGCTTTTTTCGGATATGTTCGTTTTCTGCCCTTACAATTCGCCCCTCTTCGATCTTGAGATAATTCACGTAAGCAAACTTTTCCTCCGACTGCACCGTGAAGACCTCCAAATCATCAACATTCGGGTTGGTCACCATCGAGCGGCTCTGAAAGTCATCCAAAGAAAGAAACTTTTCTTTGTAACGTTGTGCCTTTTCAAACTTGAGGTCAGCGGCGGCAGACTCCATCTGTTGCTTAAAAAATGCTTTTGCTGCCGACAGCCTTCCCTTCAAAATCTGTCGCACCTGATTGGCTTCCTCCATGTAGTCTTCTTCGGTTTGAAGCCCTTCACAGGGGCCTTTACAGTTTTTGATATGGTACTCCAAACAAACTTTGTACTTCCCTTCAGCGATATTTCCTTCCGAGAGGTTTAACTGACAAGTACGCAATGTATAGAGCTTTTTTACCAGCTCAATGAGTGCGAAAAGTGTTTTTTTGTTGGTGTAAGGTCCGTAGAATGTTCCTTCGTGCTTTTCGGGTTGCCGTGTCCAGAACACTCTCGGAAACCGCTCATCGGTCATGCAGATGTACGGATAAGTCTTACCATCTTTAAGCAGGATGTTATAGCGTGGCTGAAAGTTCTTGATCAGGTTGTTTTCGAGGAGAAGCGCGTCAATTTCTGAGTTTACGACGGTATATTCTAGGTTTCGGATATCGTTGACGAGACGTTTTGTCTTTGGGTCTTTCTGATGCGACTTGGTAAAGTAACTACTTACTCGCTTTCGTAAATCTTTTGCCTTTCCAACATAAATCACCTCACCCTCAGCACTAAAAAAGCGATATACGCCAGGGGCATGAGGCAAAAGGCGAACATATTCTTTTATTTTCTCTTCAATGTAAGGCATCTAAAAAACCGTTCTCTAGTTCGGTGACTC
>CAZNAK010000325.1:0-3646 GCA_964570645.1 uncultured Cytophagales bacterium
ACGCCTACTGCGTTCACACAGCTCACGACCGTATCGTCTAGCCCTTGTTTGAGCAAACGCTGGCTCACGTCGTGCTGATATTGCCCTACGCCGATCGCTTTAGGATCAATTTTTACAATTTCTGCCAATGGGTCCTGCAAGCGTCGCCCAATAGATACCGCCCCACGAACCGTCACATCTTGGTCGGGGAACTCCTCGCGTGCTTTCTGGGAAGCCGAATAGACCGAAGCTCCACTTTCGTTGACCATCACCACTGCAATCTCTTTGGGTAGCTTCAAGAGCTTCACAAAACGCTCCGTCTCACGGCTCGCCGTCCCGTTTCCAATCGCGATAGCAGAAGGCTGATATTTTTTGACAAGTGCTTCGAGTGCGCTTGATGCCTCTCGGATGCGGCTTTGTGGCGGATGCGGATAAATTGCCTCAAAATGAAGAAGTTTCCCCTGCGCGTCCAGGCACACAATCTTGCAGCCCGTTCTGAAAGCAGGGTCAATCGCGATGACGTTTTTTTCGCCCAAAGGAGCAGCCAACAGAAGCTGCCGAAGGTTCTCGGCAAAGACTTCTACGGCTTTGGTATCTGCCTTGGTTTTAGCGTCCAGACGGGTTTCGGTCTCCAGAGATGGCTTCATGAGTCGTTTGTACGCCTCGCGGGCGGCAAGTTTAATTTGCTCGGATGCCTCGGAGGTACTCAGGGCAAACTCTTTTTTGAGTAGGTGTGTGGCATAATCTTCGTCCTCTGGGGCAAGGGTCAGCGATAGTACCATCTCTTTTTCTCCACGTCGGAGTGCCAGCATACGGTGCGACGGAATTTTTGAAATCTGTTCCTCAAAGTCAAAATAATCCTTGAACTTTTCGCCCTCCTTCTCCTTTCCTGCAATGACTTTTGAACGGATAATTCCTTGCTTAGTAAAAAGCTCTCGCACCATGGCGCGCGCCTCTGCGTTTTCGTTAATTTCTTCTGCAATAATATCCCGTGCGCCCTGTAAAGCTTCCTCTGCCGAGGCGACTTCTTTTTCGGCACTCACAAACTTTTGGGCTTCTGCCATCACGTCAAAGTCGGTATCTTGCCGTTGCTGTAAAAGCTCTGCTAGTGGTGCAAGCCCTTTTTCACGGGCTTTGGTAGCACGTGTCTTTCGCTTGGGTTTGTAGGGGAGGTAAAGGTCTTCGAGCTTGGTCAGTGACTCAACGGCAAGGATTTTCTTCTTGAGTTCGGGCGTGAGCTTTCCCTGCTCGTCAACGGACTTGAGGATGGCTTCACGGCGCTTTTCAAGCTGTCGAAGGGCCTCTAGGCGGTCTCGAATGTCTGTAATTTGTACCTCGTCTAGGCTTCCCGTGCGCTCTTTTCGGTACCGAGCGATGAACGGTACTGTTGCGCCTTCGTCCAGTAGCTCTGCCGTTTGGGCGACTTGCTTAAAACTAAGTTGTAATTCTTCGGCAATCTGCGAAAGTAATGCTTGCATGACTAGCGTTTGCTTATTTTCTGAACAAAGATAGGATAAAAAGTAGGGCTTTGGAAGAGTGAGGTGTGCCAACGCGTCTTAAAATATGCTCAAAATAAGGCTGTCAACTGCATCTGCCCAATGTGAACGATAGGTGTTCCCTCCGATTTTCGCCCTTGGTAGCTTGCCGTGAGCCGTAAGCCGTTCAATACACGCTGCTGCCAGTTCATCTGCCAAGTGTAGTTAGTGCCTGGGCGGAGGGCTTCGAGCATTTCGTAACCTAAGGCGGTATTGACAGGGGCGTTATATTGGATGTTCAGCCAACGAAACTCTACCTGCAAGTTGCGGGCATTGGCGGCATTTTGGCGAAGGTTGAGGGTTGCCTCGTGGATGGTAGCTTGTTCGTCGCTTTCTGGTGTGAAGCGATTGTTTTTTTGTTCAAACCGGTAGCGCGTTTCTAGGCGGAATTGCTGCGAAGGCTGCCAAGAAAATTCGGGGACAAGCCCGTATTGCTCAATGCGATAATTTCGATTTGTGAGGAAGTCCGAACTCAAGGCTTTAGTCGTCTGGTTGGCGGTAAGCTGAAGTGTGAGCGTTCGTAGAAGCTGCTGCCGAAACAAAGCCTGCCACTCACTTTGTGACTTTTGCTCGAAGCCGTTGGTCAGTAAGTTCTTCCGTGCCGACTGCCGATACCCCACCTGCGCGCTCGTACGGACACTAGAACGATTGAAAAATAAGGTTCCCCGTAAGGTCTCCTCGCGGGAGAGTAGGTTATTATCTTCGTCATCTTGGAAAAGTCCCGAAAAACGGTTTTGCCAACGGCTATCTGTCGCCCGAACCGCCGACTGCCACGCAAAAAGCCCCGAAAACCTTCCCAGTGCCTTCAAAAACCCTCCTTTTTCTGACCACTTGCGCGGCGCACGCACCTGTAAGCGGTAGGCGATACTGCTGCTAAAGGCCGATTGAAATTCCTGCGTTGGGCGAAAAATTTTGATATACTGACGTTCGTCTGGGTTGATGGCTTCATAGAACTCGTTCAAGTCCTGAACGCCGTCTTCGTTGTCGTCGCGCCAGGTATGTGTACCGAGTCCGATTTCGACAGGCACAAAAACGAACTCTCGACGCGGCTCTTGTCCCGTTGCGGTGCTAAAGGTAAGTTCTGAGCGAACGTTTTTGTCCAGCCAATTCCCCCGCCAGTTGATCTGCCCTTGTAGGATGGTTTCGTCTGAAAGTACCGAGTCTGTTGCCCGAAAGTCTCGATAGGTGACTTTCCCGCTAATTGTGTTAATGGGGCGGTTCAGGTTTCCCGAAAGCGTTACCGTCTGTGCCTCCGATGCCGAGCGGATCTCCCCAAAACGTGGCAGTTCGTCCGTCCGAAACTGATAGCTTAGCCGATATTGCGCTTGGCTGCTATCGCCTTGCTGCACAAAAACCTCGTGTGCCTCAAAAAACTGTGCCGTGGTAGTCACGGAGTCGGTCTGGGTGGTAAAAACACGGTTTTGATCGCCCGACCACTGGTAACCAACTTGTACTTTCTCATCCTGCCAAGTTGCGCCTAGATGCCAACGGTCCCAAAGCGAAGTGGTGGTTTCACGTTCGTTGTTCATCCGAAAATAATCACCTTTCAGGAGCCATCTTCCAAACTTCTTTTGTCCCGATGCCTGATGCTGAAAACCATTGACAGCCGCCCCGCGCCGTCGGAAATTAAGTTGATAGCGTAATTTTGCTTCCTGTTGTCCGATAAGCCCGACGTTTGCTGTGGCAATCCAATCATCGGCAGGCTCGGACAAATTTGCCGACCAATCGCGGTCAAACTCTACGGGACGGAAGCGGTCTATTGGCTCAAAACCCCGACGATCAAACTCCAAACTCGCCCCAGATTCTAAGCGTATCGACTTCATACCCAGCCACTCTTCCCGAACTTTTCCTTTGTTTTGGTAGCCCGCCCAAAGTGCATAACTTTGGTTATTTTGATCGTCTTGAGCGGAAAAAAGGTTCACATCACGATCGGTAAACGCAGCTTCTATAAAGAATTTCTGATGCTCTTTTGGCGCGTACTCAGCATATAAGGTGCTCATTTGGCGTTGGTTGGGTGGCGGCAAGACGGCAATCGGGGCGTAATTTCCGAGTCCCTCACCGACCCACTCAAAGACTCGCCCGTTGGTAGTGGCATTTTGAAGACGATACGCGCCGTTTCCCGTTCCGACCTC
>CAZNAK010000326.1:0-3639 GCA_964570645.1 uncultured Cytophagales bacterium
AGGACACTCAGGAGGCTTACTACGGCAAGGCACTCGGAACAGGAACGCTCAAAGCCAGTGGTGATTTTGGGTATCTTGATATTGGTGTAAACGTGAAAGTAGGAAAAGAGTCAAAACTTTTTTTACCCCTAGACGGCTACTCAGATGTGTCCTCACGCGACTTTATTTACTTTTTGCAGCCTCAAAAAGTAGATCCGACGACACAAAAGGTGACTACCCAGCGGTCATCTTCCAAAGATCCTTTTGACCTCTTTCTGAACCTTAACCTCGATATAAACGAAGCTAATGGAGAAGTCATTTTTGATCGGCGTGCAGGTGACATTATACGCGGAACGGGTAAGGGGCAGCTAGAGTTTAAGTACAGTTCACGCGGCGACTTCTCTATGTTTGGTGAGGTGCGTCTATTAAACGGAGCGTATAACTTTACGTTTTTAAACGTGGTAAACAAAAAATTTGAGGTCGTTCCCGGGAGTCGCCTTACCTGGGGAGGTGACCCCTACGATGCCCAGCTTGACGTTACGGCCACTTATGAGCAATATGCCTCGCTCGCGCCTATTTTGAACGTTCGCGACAGTAGTTTACTGGCAAACAATGCGCTGCAGCGCAAATATCCCGTTCAGGTAGAACTTATGATGGAGGGAGAATTATACAATCCCGATCTCAGCTTCGATATTGAATTTCCTGAGTACCCCTCAGTGATTGTGGTGGACGGACTGCCCATCTCGATGCAAGGGCAAGTGGCTGGATTCAAAACACGTATCCAGAATGACCTTCAAGAGCTTAATCGCCAGGTTTTCAGCCTTATTGTATTACGGCGACTTTCAGAGGAAAACACGTTTGAGGGCGTAAACCAGTCGGCGGGGAGCAGCGTAAGCGAGCTGCTCACCAACCAACTTAGCTACTGGGTTTCGCAGGTGGACGAACGGCTCGAGGTGGACCTTGACCTCAACGGCTTTGACCGCGATGCCCTCAGTAGCGCACAACTCCGCCTCTCGTACTCGCTGCTAGATGGACGCGTCCGAATTACCCGCGAAGGAGGATTTACAAACGTACAAAATCAAGCTAACGTGGCCAGTATTGCCGGCGACTGGACACTCGAGTACATCATCACCGATGATGGCAGCCTCCGCGCAAAGGTCTATCACAAAAACAACCTAAGCTCGTTTAGTGCCGCTCTGGGTAATACCTCAACGGCAGGCGCAAGCCTATTAAAGACGTATAGCTTCAATCGCCTGAGCGACCTCTTTAAGTCAAAGAAAAAGATTGATACGCCTGTCATCCGAGATAATGAGGTCAGGCTAGATTGATTTTTAGATAAAAAGCACACTTTTAGTCTGATTTTACGGATTAAGTGTTACTACTCTTTTGTTACCATTCTATGAACTTTCGACTAGTCCCCTGTTAAACTTTACTCCGTTTACCTTTTGTTAATCTAAGGGTAATTCACTCGTAAAGACAGATGATTTGAGATTGACGCATGAAAAATTTATTGAAATTTTCCCTTTTGGGAGCATTGTTTTTAAGCTTCTTCGCAGCTTGTGACAGTGATGATGATACTACTACGACTCCTGACCCAGAAGTCCCGGCAGAAACTAACATCGTTGTAACTGAAAACATTACTTCTGATGTGACTTGGGAAGCTAGCAATACCTATGAACTAGCTAGTCGTATCACCGTAGAAGCGGGTGCTACTTTGAACATTGAGCCAGGAACGGTAATCAAAGGTCAGGCAGCAGGTGCCAACGCAACCGCACTCTTGGTGGCTCGTGGTGGTACTTTAAACGCAAACGGTAGGGCTGCTCTTCCAATTATTTTCACTTCTGTGGCTGACGAAATCGAAAATGCTGACATTGCCGCAGGTAACTTTGGTAGCCCGAACTTACCAGCAGACATCAACGGTCTTTGGGGTGGAGTTATCATTTTGGGTAACGCGCCTATCTCTGCTTCTGTTGGAGCGGTGCAAACATCGGTGAAGGTAACGAGATCAACGGCTTAACACTCGGTGGTATCGGTTCCGGTACCGTAATCAACAACATTAAGGTTGTAGGC
Source organism: uncultured Cytophagales bacterium (assembly GCA_964570645.1). Lineage (GTDB taxonomy): Bacteria > Bacteroidota > Bacteroidia > Cytophagales > Bernardetiaceae > DAISIL01. The sequence goes on from CAZNAK010000326.1 coordinate 2,050, forward strand.
AACCAAGACGACGGAATAGAGTAGTTTGGCGGTACTGTGGACGTATCCAATGTATTGATCTGGGAGGCAGGCGACGACGCTATTAATACAGACCAGTCTTGGGCAGGCACATTGGATAACTTCGTAGTACTCAGAGCTGGTGATACTGCTTTTGAGCTTGATGGCCCCGAGGGAACGCTCGAAGCGGCTCACACCATCCGTAACGGTTCTGTTGTTGCAAGTGCGAACGAACTCATCGACCTTGATGATAACTCTTTGGTTACGCTCGAAAACATCTTCATCACAGGAATTTCTGCTGGACAAGTAATTGAGTCTGCTGACGCTTCTGGTGTGACTTTCTCAAACATCTTACTAGACGTTTCTGACGACGTATTGAACTACGTAGGTGACGCTAGTGAAGACCCATTGACTGCTGTTCCTACTGGCATTAGCGCAGGTACAACATCTCAGGCAAATACGGCTGAGTTTAGCTTCACTTGGGCTTCTCAGGATGCAGGAAGTGGCTTTGCTGGTCTTTAATCTATCTCTCCAGTAAAACAATAATAAGTAAACTTATGAGGACTCCATGTAGCCCCCGTAGGTTTGTTTCCATTTTACATAAAAAATATCATGAAAAAACTTTTATTCACCCTTTTAGCGTTCCTTCCCCTGGCAGTTTATGCCCAAAAAGGAACGATCCGTGGCTCAGTATTCGACTCCAACGGCTACGAAGTAATCAGCGGCACGGTCGCCGTTGAAGGAACGACCATGGGCACAATTACAGATCTCGGTGGCAAGTTTTCGATTCAGCTTGATCCCGATACCTATACGTTAAATGTTTCTTACGTCGGTTTTCAAACACTAACGATTTCGGAAGTTGTCGTAACGGCAGGCGAAATCACCCTACTTAATAACCTCAAACTACAAGAAGAAGCTACTGTTATCGGCGAACGAAGCCGCCATTGTTGACCTCAAACGTAACTCTCCCATGATGATGGGTGGCATCTCGGCTGCACAAATTCAGCTTGCGGGCGATGGCACGGCCGTAGAAGCCGCCAAGCGCGTTACGGGTGTCACGATAGAAGGCGGAAAATATGTTTATGTACGCGGCCTGGGAGATCGCTACTCCAAAACAATGCTCGATAATATGAATATCCCTGGTCTTGACCCCGACCGCAATACCCTTCAAATGGATATTTTCCCTACTGATCTGATTAATAATATTACCGTAGTTAAAAACTTTACGGCTGACCTTCCTGCCGACTTTAGGGGTGGTTTGGTTAACCTCGAAATTAAAGATTTCCCAGACGAAAAAATATTTGATGTATCGGTAGGAGTTGGTTTCAACCCTTCTATGCATCTCAACTCAGATTACCTTGGCTACCAAGGCGGAAACACCGACTTTCTGGGTTTCGATGACGGTACACGCGCACTTCCTACGGGCACAGATGCACCAGGAGATGACTTTCCACAACGTTTTATTGACTCCGACGAGTAAATAAATAACTTTGCCAACCAGTTCAACCCTACTTTAGGCGGTTCGCGCCAGACAAGCGCGTTAGACTTTAACACAGGATTGACTTTTGGGAATCAAGTAGAGCTTCAAGGGCG
>CAZNAK010000327.1:0-3627 GCA_964570645.1 uncultured Cytophagales bacterium
CTTCGCCAGATCATCACGAAGAGTAACGTTAACATGACCCCTCCTACGATCTTCTCTAAGGAGTCCACTTCAACGATGGTCGCCATGTAAGCTCCTGCAATCGCGCCAAAAACCGTAATCAGGACGAGCGGAAGGGCGGCTTTCCAGTCCAATAAGCCGCTGCGGGTAAAGGTCAGCGTTCCCGTAAAGTTTTGCACTAGGATTCCAAGGCGGTTGGTGCCGTTGGCAATGTCGGCAGGCATTCCCAGAAATAGCATCAAGGAAAGGCTCACTACTGCCCCTCCACCTGCTAAGGTGTTGATTCCACCTGCCACGATGCCCGCCAACAAGTACTCTATGACCTCCAAGAAGTCTGGCATTTATACGGTTTCTTTTTCGTCGATTTCTTCAGGGAATGGGATATAAGTAAACTTGGTGAAGTCCTCGGTGACGACAAATACACAGGCAAACTCATCAGGGTCTTTGTAATGCTCCTTAAAAATCTGCTTACCTTCCCCATGGATAAGACCACGCTGCTCAAACTCTTCCATAAACGAGGCTGAGTAAAACCAAGTATTCTCGAACTGATGCGGCTCAATGAGTAGCTGCCCAATAGCGGCAGGCTCACGGGTCATCACAAAAATAGGTAATTGAGAAATGTTACGCTTACGAACTTCGTAGGAAGCCTGACGTAACAGGTGCGCTACTTTGACGAAATCACTCGTAATTTGCCCCAGATAGTTGCCATCCAAGGGCTGATCCATGTCGTTTTTCTGCTGATTATCCATAGTTTCTAAACGGCGTTTTTTCAAAGCTACACAAAGATTTGACATTGCCACAAACTACTCCTACCTTAAGAGCAAAAGAATATCCATGAATACACATCGTATCGCCATTTTTGCCTCAGGATCGGGAACAAATGCGGAGAATATCATTCGTTATTTTCGGGAAAAGTCTGCGCCCGTAGCGTTTATGATTCTCTCCAACAATGCCAAGGCGCGTGTCCTGCAAAGAGCCGAGAGTTTGGGTATTCCCGCGTTGGTCTTTGGACGAAACGACTTTTACCAGTCAGATACGATCCTCGATCACCTCAAAACACACGGCGTAGATTTTGTGGTGCTTGCGGGCTTTCTTTGGCGTGTACCTAGTTCACTCATCGCTCCTTTCGCAGGTCGGATCATCAATCTTCATCCTGCTTTGCTACCCAAATTTGGTGGTAAGGGAATGTACGGAAAGCACGTCCATGAGGCGGTCATTCAGGCCAAAGATCCCGTTTCGGGTATTACCATCCATCATGTGACGGAAGAGTACGACCAAGGGGCGACGATCTTTCAGGCAGAGTGCCCCGTTTATCCCGAAGATACCGCCGACACGCTTGCCCAGCGCATCCATGAGTTGGAGTACAAGCACTTTCCTAAAGTGCTTGAAGGGCTTTTGAGGTAGTCGTTTTCTACACCGGGTTCCCTAGTGTAACCTTTGTCAAGCCCGTGCGTTAACAAAATAACTACTCATTCAACCAAACTTAGTTTCTCTTATGTCAGAACAAAATTTACCTTTTTTATCGAGACTCAGTGGAGCAAGCGGGCTTAGAGGCAGATAACGGCTCGGCATTCAACTTTGATGAAGAGGTACCACTAGACTCCGGCTTAGTCTAAAAGCTCATCGATCAAACGTATTCTCGCTTACTCCTTTAGTAGAGACATTCCTTTTTGGGGTGTCTCTTTTTTTATCGCTTCAAAACAAGAAATCAGGCGATACTTCTCTGAAAAGTAAGACAAATTTATATATTTGCCCAAACGCATAACCATGACGACTACCTTTCCACTCAGCTTAGCCGCCGCTACTCAACTTCTTAAATCACTTAGTGACGAGTCGCGCCTTCGTATTGTACATCTTCTGCTTCGTAAATTCGAGATGTGTGTATCGGATTTGGAGGTTATTCTTGACTTTACACAGACGAAGACTTCGCGCCATCTGACCTACCTCAAAAATGCAGGCGTAGTCTCGCGCCGTAAACTCGACCAACGCACCTTTTATACGCTCTCCGAGGAGATGCTACCTTTGGTGGAACAGCTCTTTAGCTACCTCCAAACAGAAGAGGAAGCTTTCAAAAAAGACCTTGAAACATATCGGATTCTATACGCTACTGAGGAGCTTGCCATCAGCCGCATTCACAAAGCGCGCTGGGAGACGGAAAAGAAAAAAGAAGAAGAGGCAGAGGAGAAAAAAGGGTAACGTTACGTCTTGAAAGACCCATACGCTATTCTGGTAGCGCCTTTGAGGAAACAAAACCCGTATCAGGAGACTTTTGAGAAGAGATATATACCCAGAAATAGATTAATTTAATAAGCTATGAAAAAACTACTTCCACTTCTCCTATCGTTGGTGTGCGTTGCCTGTTTAAAAGAAAACTCTTCTAAAACTGCGTATTCTTCCGAAAAAAATCCCGAAGCACACCTCCTACTCGGAAATCCGAGTAACGCCAATAACGACCCCGATAACTATATCCTCAAGAAAAACGAATTTGTCGTCTCTTATAACCGATCGCGCGGAACCGCAAATTGGGTAAGTTGGCATTTGAGTCAGGCATGGAACGGAACAGCAGAACGCCGCGATGACTTCCGCCAAGACCCTGACCTTGCCGAAAACTGGTTTCGAGCAGCGGCAGATGATTACCGTGGGTCAGGGTTTGATCGCGGGCACTTATGTCCTTCGGCAGATCGGGACAGGACGCAAGCCGAGAACTCTGCTACTTTCGTAATGACTAACATTATCCCACAAGCCCCCGAAAACAATCGGGAAGTATGGCGAGAACTCGAAGAGTACTGCCGCGCACGCATGGAGGAGGGGAATGAGCTTTACATCATCGCAGGTGTTCATGGACACGGCGGAACGGGCAGTAACGGCGGAAGAACGCTTTATTTGGCAGATCGAAACATCTTTGTCCCCGCCCAAACATGGAAAGTAGTCTTGATTTTGCCTGAGGGGACGGATGACCTTAGCCGCATTGATGCCCATACGGAGGTCATCGCCGTTGATATACCCAACACACAAAGTGTGGATAACACAGATTGGGAAGATTATCGCGTTTCTGTCGATGCGATTGAGGAAGTCACAGGTTATGACTTTTTTGATCTGTTGCCCGACGTAGTAGAGCGAGAGTTGGAGCGGTAAAACGTATCAAACGTGCGCGTCAAACGACAAAAAATTACCTCTTGCCCGTTGCTGAGATTCCTACTGCCAATGAAATCCAGCCCGCAATCATTGCCGTTCCCCCGATAGGCGTAACGGCACCCAACCAACGGATGTTTGTAATCGCCAAAACGTACAACGAGAAGGAAAATATCAGTGTGCCAATCAGAATCAGTAAAGCCGAGAGGTTAATAAACTTATTTGAACGACGCTCCGCGATCAGTCCAATCAATAACATTCCTAGCGCGTGATAAAAGTGATACTTTGAACCTGTCTCAAAGATCGCGGTCGTTTCATTGGTATCCAAGATGTCTTTTAGGGCGTGTGCGCCAAAGGCACCAATACCCACCGCAAAAGCAGTTAGGACAGTACCGAGGAGCAGAATTTGATTTGAATTTTTCATGCTAAATCTATTTATGAAGGGTTGGGAACAGGTGTAGGGTTGCCGATAAATGG
>CAZNAK010000328.1:0-2750 GCA_964570645.1 uncultured Cytophagales bacterium
AGTAACTGTGTAAATAGCTCTTCCATTTTAGCAGGGATTTATTTCCCCTAAATTTAGCAAATTCCTAAAAATCCTAGTTGAGCCTCTTTTTTTGTTTATGAACTCTTCGAGGTATCAAATGTGCTAGATACAGATTCATAGCTGTCCTTTCGTGCGGTATTTGTTTTATAGCTTAAGCCTGAGTACTGTTCGAGCCTTTACTCATACTAAAATGAAAAGTCATATTACACAAGCAGAGGCTACTCCCTTATTTCGTGCCACTGTTCTAAAAAAATATGAGGTACGGTATTTTCGCTGTCCTGATACAGGTTATGTTCAAACCGAAAAGCCTTACTGGCTTTCTGAGGCATACCAAAGCGCAATTACGGACTTAGATATTGGGCTAATTCGTCGTAATTTAGAGCTTCATGCACGCACCTTGCCCCTGCTATTGCATTTCTTTGATACAAAGAAGCGATTTTTGGATTATGCAGGTGGATATGGGATGTTTGTTCGTCTTATGCGTGATAGTGGACTGGATTTTTATCGTCAGGATCCGTATTGTGAAAACATATTTGCAAACAAATTCGATATCGAGGATTTAAGCTCAGAGCCATCCTTTGAACTCCTAACCGCGTTTGAGGTCTTTGAGCATCGGGAAAACCCCAAGGTGGAACTCGAAAAAGCATTACGATACAGTAAAAATATTCTATTCTCCACCGAGTTGTAGCCAATACCATTACCTCAAACGCCTTCGGATTGGTGGTATTTCTCCCCAGCTATGGGACAACACATCTCCTTTTACACAAAAGACGCGCTGCAAACACTAGCCGACCAGGCAGGCTTAAATTTTTATACCGATGGACGTACACTGCATTTGTTTACGGCTAAAAAGCTCCCCGCAGACCCTTTCAGATGGGAGTACAGGCTTTCGCATCGCATTTTTAACCGCCTGTATCAGCTTCTCAAAACGCTTGATCCGCGTCGTAATAAACTAGAGGGGCGTTTGGAGAGTGATTACAAGTGGTTAGCGGAAAACCTAGCACCTTAAAGCCTTGTTTACCAAAGGTCTAAATGCTCAACGTTATGCCACCTCCAACTCTTCAAATTGCCGCTCGGCGTACTCAAGGTCAATGGTGAGCTTGTTCCCTCTCATAGAAGGGCCTTCGTACATAGCTTCCAAGATGATGGCTTCACAGATTGAGCGCAGCCCTCGTGCTCCTAGCTTGTAGGAAATCGCTTTATCCACAATCCAGTCCAGAGCCTCGTCCGTGAAGGCAAGCTCCTTATCTTCCATTTGGAAAAGCTGTTGATACTGCTTCGTGATGGCATTTTTGGGTTGAGTCAGAATCAAACGTAAAGCATCTCGGTCAAGGTGGTTAAGGTGTGTCACGACGGGTAAGCGTCCGATTAGCTCGGGAATTAACCCAAACGAGCGCAAATCTTGTGCGTTGACAAACCGCATTAGCGCATCAGACTCAAGGCTTTTCTTTTCGTTGGCTTTTTTGACAAAGCCAAGGGGTCGGGTGTTAACACGTCGAGCAATGTGTAATTCGATGCCTTCAAAGGCTCCTCCACAAATAAAGAGAATATTTTCGGTATTAACAGGTACCATTTTTTGGTCAGGATGCTTGCGTCCGCCTTGTGGTGGTACATTGACGATACTCCCTTCCAAAAGTTTGAGCATGGCTTGCTGCACGCCTTCCCCGCTTACATCACGAGTAATGGAGGCGTTATCCGACTTACGGGCGATTTTGTCAATTTCATCCAGATAAACAATACCGCGCTCTGCGGCCTGTACGTCATAGTCTGCCGCCTGCAAAAGCCGTGTCAGGATAGATTCTACATCTTCGCCCACATAACCGGACTCAGTGACGACGGTTGCATCGGCCACGCAAAAGGGTACGTCCAAAGCCTTAGCCAGGGTTCTGGCAAGCAGGGTTTTGCCCGTTCCTGTCGGTCCGACCATCAAAATGTTGGATTTTTCGACTCGAATGGCATCCTCATCACGATCACGGGAGTAGAGTAACCGTTTGTAGTGGTTGTAAACAGCTACCGAAAGTACTTTTTTAGCTTTTTCCTGCCCGATCACGTAGTCGTCCAAAAGGGCTTTCATTTCTTTTGGGGGGATCAAATTGAGGTCAAAGTTTTCTCTTGCCTCTTGCGCCTCGTAGGCCTGCTGTTGTTGCACGATGTCATGCACTTTTTCAGCACAGTTGTCACAAATTTGGTCTTGTGGTCGTAATCCCTGAATTAAAAAACCGACTTCACGATTAGACTTTCCGCAAAAATTACACTTCATAACGTTGCTTTAAAAATACTAAAACCTACAAGGCTTTGAATACCTTATAGGTTTTTGTCGCTTTTTTGGTGCGACGAAAAATTGTCCTGCAAATTACAGCTTATTTCTGACGCGCTAATACTTCGTCGATCAAGCCGTATTCTTTTGCCTCGTCCGAGGACATCCAATTATCACGATCAGAATCGCGTAAGATGTCATCAAAGGTTTTACCCGTGTGTTCTGCCAAGATTTTGTACAACTGGTCACGTACCCGCACGGTCTCTCGTAAGGCAATTTCCATATCAGAAAGCTGACCTTGCGTTCCGCTCGATACTTGGTGGATCATGATTCGCGCATGCGGTAAAGCCGAACGCTTTCCGGTGTGTCCTGCCGCAAGAAGCACGGCACCCATAGAAGCCGCAAGTCCTGTGCAGATAGTGGCTACGTCGGGTTTTACGTACTGCATGGTATCGTACATTCCTAAGCCAGC
>CAZNAK010000328.1:2760-3622 GCA_964570645.1 uncultured Cytophagales bacterium
ATACAGCAGAATATCGCGTTCCTCGTCAGCCGACTCCAAAAAGAGAAGTTGTGCCGTTACAATGTTGGCAACCTGTGCGTCCACCTGAGTACCAAGAAAGATGATACGATCCATCATCAGTCGAGAAAATACATCTAATACAGAAACGTTCAGCCGACGCTCCTCGATGATATTCGGTGTAAGTCCTTGGGGGTCAACGAAGCTACCCATCTTTTTTGAGTAATCGTAGAGCGTGTTGCTACTCATGTTCAGATGTTGCGTAGCGTATTTGTAAAATTCTTTTGATTGGTCCATGTATAGAAATTAGTTTGTATTTTTAGTTATCAAAATCTTGGCAAAACGTTTGATTAACTGATTTTTCTGCCAAATCGCGTTCTAATCCGTCACTTTGTCAGCCTGCAATCGTCGGAGTGCCGCTGATTTTTGTTTTCGGGCTTTACGACGAAAAAAAAGCTTAGGTTCTGCTGCCCGTACTGCACAGTCAGTGATTCCACAGCGCTCACAGGTCGTATTGACGATCACTTGTGGAATTTTTTCTAGAAAACGAATGCGCTTGCGCGTATTTTCATCTACCTTAAAACCAATCGAAACACTACAATGTTCGTCTTTGGTCGGAAACATCGGTCGTGCTACCGAGAGTACAATATATTCTTTGCCCGAGTCGTGATATTTGGATCGTTGAATGTTGATGATAGGTGTATTTTCTGGCTCTCGTCGTACCTTTTGCAGGACTTCCAGTGATACCCAACGCCGGCAATAATGCTCGTGCTGCTGGTTAGCGTGTGGGCTATGCAACCCGTCAAGGTGGAGTTCTTTGGTGATCTTGAAGGTGTTTTCTGTCTTAGCATCGCTAAAGCGCAGG
>CAZNAK010000329.1:0-3614 GCA_964570645.1 uncultured Cytophagales bacterium
CAAGAAAGCGGAAAAAGTCGAGATGGGATGGATGTTGCGCTATGTTTGATCGATAAAGAAAAAGGAGTAATTGAATTTGCAGGAGCGCGAAACCCGCTTATTATTGTCCGTGATGGTGATATGGAAATCATTAAAGGTGATAAGCGTTCGGTTGGTGGTGTGCAACCCGAAAAAGAACGTACATTTACAAAATACGAGATCGAGATTGACCCCAAGGCAACGTATTACATTTTTTCGGACGGTTACCAAGATCAGTTTGGAGGGGAAAGTGGGCAAAAGTACCTTACCAAAAACTTTCGTAAATTACTTTTGATGCTTCACGACCAACCACTTGATGAGCAAAAACACGCCCTCATGAAAGAACTCGATACGTGGCGTGGCAATTATCCTCAGATTGATGATATTTTGGTGATGGGAATACGGTTGGGATAATTGTACAGGAACCCTCACACAGTAGGGCAAGCTGCATAGATTCTATCTATACCCGATAACTAGCAAAATGAAAAGCAGTTGATTTTTTTTACTCCTAAGCTGTCTTTTCGCTTGGATCGTAATCAATCAAATTGAAAGGTAGCTCCACGTCCTCGGCATATTCTTCACCGCTTTCGAGCATATCTACGTCATCTTTTTGATAGTACCAATTAATGGTCACGTCACCATTGTTATCACGCTGATACTCTTCCAGGAGGTCAAAGATTTCAAGAAATCGACGTGACGAACTCGTATTGAAGTAGGTCATCCGAAAGTTGAATGTTACCGCTTGCCCTTCTTTTTCAAAGTATGCTTTGAGCCAATCAAAAATAGGTTGATAGAATTCGATCGTATATTCATGGTAGGATTCTCCCGAAATTTCTAAGACATTGGTCTCAGCGTTAAAGTCAACGGTCGGGATGTAATTCTCACCTTCAATAAAAAAATTCTCCATTTCGCTTAAATATTCAGGAATTATTTTGTTTCGTTTTTGTCGAGCCGAACGCTTACCGTCAAAACGGAGTCTTTATCGTCAAACGGATAGGCGTGTACGTCAATGGGATTGTTAGAACGTTTAATCATGTCAGCCAATCCAATATTGGCTCCTGGCTTGTTATCGCGTTGAGGCTTACGACGCTCTGTTTTTATGAAATCTTTGAGTTCATCTTTATTTAAGTCATTTAGGCACGCTGAACGCCCCAACACGTGTTCAACCTGATCGTTAGCAATTTTGTTACTTGATGAGACAAGGTAGTGGTCATCGGCTTCGCCAACCAATAAAAACCCGACCCCTAAGGGTTGATCTTCTTTAATTGAATACGATTTTTCAGAAGAATGCAGTGAAACGTTCTGAGAGAGTTCAATAAATATCCCAAATATTTTACGCCCAATGTGGGGATCGTGCCCCAAACTCTTCCCACGGAGGCTAGCGGCAAGTCGAGAAAGCAGGTCTTGGGATACTACTCCTTTGAACGAAAGGATAATATTCTGTACCTGCATTTGTTTGTAAAACGTGTAAACGTTAAAATCTGGCTGCATGGGTAACTCAAAGTTTTCAGGTCAATATTAGCACTTTTTGGCGTTTTTAGGAAACGAATACTAATTTTTTTTAGCAATAACTAAGCCTAAGTTGCCTTAACGTCACTCGTTGGGTAGCACTGTACCGTAAAGCTGCAAACTCGTTGGTGATTTTTTGTCATTAGAAATCAAGGTGATGACTTTTCGCTGCCTTCCTACTTTTCCCTTGCTATCAAATTGAATGGTAATTTCGGTACTTTCGTTGGGTGACAGCGGCGTTTTATCCCAGCTTACTGCCGTACAGCCACAGGTAAGGCGTACATCAGAGAGGATCAAAGGCGCGTCCCCTTTGTTGGTGTAAGCAAATGTATGTTCCACTTTTTCGCCTTCGTAAATAACCTCAAAGTCATGTTCAGCACTTTTTAGCTGCAAGGTTTGTCCATGAATTGTTGTAAAAAACGAAAAAAGGATCAGAGTTAAAAGTAAACGCATAATCTAAATCTTGAAAAGGGCTTTTTGAGAAGACTACAAAAGTTTAACGCATCGACGTGCAAAAGCTTTTGTAGTCTGGTGAATCGCTCCAAATAATTGAATAAAAAGATAGGGCTACACCTTCATGATCTCGGCCTCTTTTTCTTCCAGAATGGCTTCTACTTTCTGGGTGTAGTGATCTGTGAGTTCTTGCACTTTTTCTTCGGCGCGCTTAACTTCATCCTCGGAAGTACCTTGCTTTTGAAGTTCTTTCAACCCGTCGTTAGCTTCCTGACGCGCCTTTCGGATACCAATTTTGGCGTTTTCGGTTTCTTCTTTTGCTTTTTTGACGAACTCACGGCGGCGTTCCTCAGAGAGTGGCGGGATATTGATTCGGATGACCGCACCGTCATTTTGTGGATTGAGACCAAGGTTCGCGTTGATGATCGCTCGTTCGATTTCACCCAACAATGACTTTTCCCAGGGCTTTACCATGAGCGTTCTAGCATCGGGAGCCGTGATTCCTGCCGTCTGCTGAAGGGGCGTAGGATTACCATAATATTCGACTAGGATACCTTCCAGCATAATTGGGTTGGCGCGTCCAGCACGGATTTTGGTGAACGCTTTGTTCACGTAATCAATGGCGTTATCCATGTTTTCACGTGCTTCGTCAAGGTACATTTTAATTTCTTCGTCCATAGCAAAAGAGTTTTTTTGAAGAAACGAAAATACGAGAAAAGCCACAAGTCTGCAAAACTAATACGGTTAGTTAGCTTGTTCACGCTCCACCTCAAGCACCGCCTCCTGAATGATTTTACGTCTCGTAGTGTCCATTTTATGCCCTGTGATCTCCTCATAAAAAGCTTCAAAAAGCTGTTCTGGGGAGTGGCTGTTAAGCTGTTCAATATCTAACTTCGTGTTATTTTCATGCCTCCGATCACGTATATCACGTAAGCCCACAGCATTGGGGTATGACTCTTGAATAATGCTCAAGGCATGAAGCACAAGCCCTTCATTTTCAAGCTCTACGGTAAGGAAGTCGTCCTTCTGGGGAAGCTCTTCGGCGGGATTGGGAATAAACTTCTGTCCTTCAATCTTTCCTTTGAGATAACGAACATCACGCGGGGCGGAAAGCGGTAAAAAACTCAGCTTTGGCGTACCCCGTTCATTCAATTCCACCAGCGTCACTGACTTCTGATGATGCGACTCGGCAAAAGAATACTTCATTAACGATCCTGAATAATGCACCTCTTGCCCCTTGAGGGCTTCTCGTGAGTGCAAATGACCGAGTGCTGTGTACGAAAACGCAGAAAAAACATCACGCGGAACGCGATACTGCCCTCCGACCGAAATTCGACGTTCCGCGTCCGAAGCATTTTCGTGGTCTTCCCCAACTCCCGTGACAAATGGATGCGCCAGACACACCGAACGAGCAGGAAAAGGGTGCACTTTTTCCACTTCCTGGGCAAACCAACGAAAAATAGCCTCATGACTTTGAAGCGTATCCTCAGGTTGGTCTAATAAAAAACGAAGATTGGCGGGTTCTATGAACGGAAAAGGATAAAAATACACCTTACCTAAGCGGTCTTCCAGATAAAGGTCTGCCTTAGGTTGAAGGCTCGGCTTGCCAAAAATATGTAACTGCTGTTTTTGTA
>CAZNAK010000330.1:0-3604 GCA_964570645.1 uncultured Cytophagales bacterium
GCTGTCCGTGATCGTCAGTCCGAGCGTATTAAATTCATGGTGAAAGAAGCTGGGATTTACTCCTGCAAGATAAAAATACTGATAATCACGGTATCCGCCCGCTTGATATTCCAGCCGGAATAAAATGCTGTCATCTTTGGCAATGCTATTATTCAGGCGAAACTGAAATGTCGTTTTTGCATTGGTATCGAGCGTACCCATCGTACCTAACTGCACCACAGCTTTTATGAGAGTCACATGAGGCGAGTTTGTTGATAAAGAAACTTGTCCCGAGTTTATCCGTGAAAGATAATTGGTGAAGGTAGGTGTAAGCTCAATGAGTTTGTTGAGAACTGGCTGCCCATTAAGCCGAAAACTATCCATACGAATGGCCTTAGCTTGGCGTGCATTCAAATAGGCGCGTATCGCATTGAGCCGTCCGCTCCCAATACGCTCTTGTAGGGTAGGGTTGCCTTGCAGTGCGTCAATCGGGTCGCTACTAACTCGCAATAACTCCCCTATCTGTAAGGCAGAAAACTCGGGGTATGCTGCGCGTAGCAAAGCCGCTGTTCCTGATACCAAAGGCGTGGCAAAGGAGGTTCCCGACTGGGTAGCGTAAGAAGCGTTTGGGGGGTAGTTCCGATTATAAGTCGTTTCGATGTCCCGTCCGGGGGCAGAAAGATCAACAAAAGGATGATAACGGTAATTGGCTAAGTGTAAATCGTTTTGGTCGGTTGCCGTGACGGAAAGTACATCGGCATAGTCAGCAGGATAAAACGCATCGGTACCTGCGGCTTGGTTGCCTGCGGCTGCAAGGATCAATACGTCGCGTTGACGAGTGATGTAACGGATCACATCCTGTTCCCATTGTAAAAACTCCCCTGTTCTTCCCCCTGAAATATTGATAATTTTCGCCCCATTTTCGGCGGCGTAAAGCATGGCTTCGTAGAGGTTAATCAACGCATGGCTACCCGAACTGGGTGCCAGATTGACGACTTTCAGTGGCATAACTTTGGTGCTGAAGCCTGCCCCTGCCATACCCGCTCCGTTATTGGTTTGGGCAGCGGCCACTCCACTCACGGCTGTACCATGATAGTAAGCGTCGGGGACTTCTGTGGTCTGAAGGGCAAAATCGTAGCCTAAAGAATCATCTACGTATCCGTTATTATCGTCATCTGTTCTGGCTACACCAAACCGCTCTGCATTATTATAATACCATTTATTCCTGAGGTCAGGATGAAGTTGATCCACCCCTGCATCGAGTACAGCAATGACCATACTGGGATCTCCTTGTTCGAACTCCCAAAGCTCGGGCAGCTTAACCCGTGAAAGATACCACTGCTGGAAAACCAGCGGATCACTTGGGATAAAGGGGGGGACTTTAGGGGCATCTTGGAGCTTGTGAGCGTGAACGGGTTCGGCGTAGACAACCGAGGAAAGTTGGTTGAGTCTTGTAATTGCCTCTCTTGCTTTTTGGGAAGAAGAAAACCGTAATCTGTGAAGTTGCTTTAAATTGCTCTTTGTATTTGGAAAAGCTGGACGCACGCTAATCTGCCCAAGTGCAGGAATATCTGACTGTCCATGATAAAACCGTACCATCACCTCTGTTTGAGCAAAGAGGGAGACGGCACAGAAACAGAGAAAAAGTCCTCCTAAAACTGCTTTCATGCTTACAGACATAGGCCGACAAAATACAATTAAAAGCTGACAAAGCAAAAATCCGACAGACCTTGCTTTTGTTGCAAAATCTATCGGATTTTCTAATCCGTAAAACGGAAAATTACTTCTTGTTCATTGGTTCCATCTTGAACTCTACACGGCGGTTGATTGCCATGTTTGTGTCATCAAGTCTGCCATCAACACGGTTTTGAGCTGCTGGGCGAGCTTCGCCGTAGCCTACTGTTTCCAAACGGTTAGCAGGGATACCTTTACCCATTAACCAAGCCTTTACGGAAGAAGCACGACGCTCAGATAATCCTTGGTTGTAAGCATCTGAGGCACGCTCATCAGTATGTCCTTCGATAATTGCCTTAGCGGTTGGGTTATCATTCATGTACTGAAGTACAGCATTAAGCGTTTGCATGTTTTTATCTGCTACTGGAGCCTCGTCCAATACTGTACGGTTTGTGTTGAAGTTTACGTTATCGAAGTCATAGTCTCCGATTCCCAAAACAACCTTTACATCTACTTCTTCGCCAAGAGCAACGTTAGCTAAGTCAACCATTTTGCTACCCTCGCCATAATCATCAGCCATAGCTTTGACCGTGTATTTCTTGCCTTGTTCGCCTTTACCGACAAATGTACCTGCTTCTACTTTCTCTACAGCAACACTCTCGTTGTCCTCAGAGACCATCTCAACTTTAGAATCTACTACTTCATCATCGCCATTCACGACAGTGATATTGACAATGATTTCTTTAGGCTGAAGCTTTGCCTCAAGGCAGCGGATTTCTTTAAGCGTCTCGAAAGAAGTGTAATCCCATATAGCTTCGTAGGACTGATAGTCGCCATGATCAATGGTGATTTTATACTTGTTACCTTCTGTGATCACAGTTTCGATCATACCCATTTCATCTGTCTTGTAATCGTTAGACATATCAGGGCGCGTCATGTTCTCAACTTTTACGGTAACGTCTGCTAGATCTTCACCAGAAACAGAGTCAGTTACGTGGATACAAACTTTTTGTGTTGCACGTCCGCCTGCTTCCCCCGCCAAAACGGTGTAGTAAAGGTCATAAGACATGTTCATTTGAGAGCTAAAGTACATCAAAGCGGTTGCGTTATCCATTGGAACGACATGAGGGAATCCATCGGCAGAGCCACGGTTTGCACCTTCTACGCCTTTAGGGTCAGTCCAGCTACCGTCTTCGTTGATTTGTGACATAACGATGTCAAAATCCCGTGCGTCGTAACGACCACCTGGCTTAGTACCTTCTTTCAGAGTAGCATAGTACATCGTTTCGCCATCCGCCATAACACGAGGTGCTTTGGCACAGTCGCCATTGATTGGTGAAGGAAGCTCTTCTGGTGCGCCCCAGTTGCCATCAGCGTCAGACTTAGACATCATTAGCGTGTAGCAGTTGTTTGTGTTGAACGCACTCTTACCATCGGCTTTTTCTTCTTCGCCATCAGCGGCACGGCGCATAAAATACATGCGACGACCGTCAGCAGATACACTCGGGAAGCCATCATAGTCAGCACTGTTTACAGAACCAGGTAATGCCATAGGCTCACCGAACTCTTCGTCGGTGCTTTCGCGCATAGCCATATAGATGTCGAAATCTCCCTTGCTGTCTGAGTAATTAGCAGAAAAATACAGCGTCAAACCATCGGAGCTTAACCAAGGGCCTGTTACCATTTCGCCATCCGCAGCTTTGTCATTTACTGAGGCAATAGGCATAGGCTCAGACCACTTGCCGTTTTCGTCACGCATCGTGTGATAGAGTCGATAATTACCCCATTTTTTTCCTTCACGATTCGACTCAAACACTAGAGTGTTACCGTCCGCAGTGACAGTAGGAGCGAACTCGTCGAACTCAAGAGTATTCACGACAGGGTCTATACGATGACGCTTGTCCATGCGTACTTTGTAATTCTTATTATCCTGAGCTTGGACAAAGGCCGT
>CAZNAK010000331.1:0-3602 GCA_964570645.1 uncultured Cytophagales bacterium
GCGGGCGCATAAAATCAAAAAAAACGTGGATCGAATGTTCTCGATTCTTCCCTTCGAGGAACAGTTTTATCAGCAGTACGACTACAAAGTGAACTACGTAGGAAACCCGCTTTACGATATGATACAAGAGTTTAAGCCTGCGGCAGACTTCCCTGAGTTCTCAAAACCCATTGTTGCTCTATTGCCCGGTAGTCGTAAGATGGAGGTTAGTAAGGTATTGCCTGTCATGTTAGAAACACGGGAAAGCTTTCCTGAGTATGAGTTTGTCATCGCGGGTGTCCGTAACTTGCCCGAAGCCCTCTACGATCCCGCTAAAGCTGCGAATGTTCCAGTTGTCTGGGAGCAAACCTATGATTTATTGACAAAGTCAGCCGCCGCTTTAGTGACCTCAGGGACGGCGACACTCGAAACAGCACTTTTTCGTGTGCCTCAGGTAGTCGCCTACAAGGCCAATCCGCTTACCATCTGGATCGGGCGGCAAGTTATTAACGTGAAGTATATTTCATTGGTGAACTTGATTTTGGATAGACCCGCTGTTCGTGAGTTAATCCAGCAAGACCTCACCGTAGATCGCTTAACCGCCGAATTGCGCCAGATTCTTTCGGGAGAAGGACGTACCCAGATGCTAGCCGACTATGACACCCTGCATGACCTCCTCCGAACCGAGGGAACGGCAGAACGGGCAGCTAAACTGATATGGGAAGATTTGACGAGCTAAACCCTAATCCTCGTCTTTCTTCTTGCGTAAGCCACGTAAAAGCTCTAAAGCAAGTGTTTTTCCTGCCTCCGCAGCTAACGTGATAGCGGCTTGTTTTATGGGTTGATTTTTTGGAGTAGCCGTTGTTTCTACTGTTTCTTCGCGCTCCTTTTGCTTTCGGACCAAAGCGGCACGAAGTACGAGCATCGTTACCACACCTGCTCCCGTGGCAATAGCCGCTTTTTTAAGTTTTGCCTTTTTGCTGTTTGAAGGACGGTTTTCATCAACACTTGCCTCGCGGTTAACCTTCTGTACCGTAACTTTCTTTTTGGGAAGTTGGAGTGCTTCAGGGTCAAAATCACGTATTTTATCTTCGATTTTTCCGAGTCGTTTATCAACGCGTCGTTCCACCTCTCCTTTGCTGATAAAGGCAAGTGCTTTAACAATAGGCTTTTTGAAACGCGGTAACAGTAAGATCAGTACGACGTAAACCCCAAACATAACCAGAAACCCTGTGAGCCTACCCACACCTTGATAAAAATCAGGAGCATAGGCCTTTAGGAGTAAGTTGATGATGATGGCAAGAATCAGGTTAACAAAAATAAGCGTCGAGAAGATTGCCTGAATACGAATGACGTTATACATCGCCTCTCCGCTCGATTTGGCGGCCTCTTTGACAGCTTTTTCGCGAAGTGCTTGCACTTTGGCAAGGGTTGTCTTCTGATAACTTTCCGTAAGCTGCTTCCCTAGACGGAGGAGTTGTTCTTTCATGGTTTGAAGAGCTTAAAAATTGCCGAGCCGGTCGGGCTTTCCAGATGTAACAAAACTACACCTTTTGACAGACTTTCGGGTAATGTAAAACGAACGTCACCTTGATTTACATCAATAGATTGGGCACGAAGAAGGACTCTTCCTTGTAAATCGAGCAGACGCACCTTAAAACGCGCTCCCTGATGCGCCTCGGAAAACCGCAAAGTAATCATATTTGAGGTGACAGGGTTAGGAAAAACCTGAACGTCTTGCAGATCATCTTCTTCTGTTCCCAAGACCAGTTGCGCGTTAGCGACCTGAAAATTCGGTATGCCATAGCCGCGCTGACTGTCGGGGGATAAAAAGAGATTTCCAGAACGTTCTATGGCTTCGATAATCTCCATATTGGTTTTGTCGGGGTTTGCCTCCCAAAGGCCAATGGCTAAAGTGGTCACCAAAGGCGAAGCAAATGAGGTTCCGCTACTTACGCCTACTTGGTCAGAAGGAAACCAAACGGTCGTATTTAGTCCAAGTGCCGAAACGTTGGGCTTCACGCGATCTTGACTAACGTCGCCAAAAGATGAAAACGGCACTGCCTGCCCATCTGAGGCTACCGCACCGACGGCAAGTACAGAGTCGCCGTCAGCGGGAAAAGTTAAGGCACCCCACGCATCATTACCCCGGTTTCCCGCACTGGTTACGATAAGCATCCCCGTTGCGGCCGCCCAATCTGCGGCGCGTGTAATGAGTGCCGTGTTGCCGTCAAGGTCATCGAGTGTGTAGTTGTAGGCAGGATTGTCAAAGTCAGAATAACCTAACGAGCACGTAATAATGTCCACCCCTAAACTATCCGAACGCTCTGCTGCCACCAAGAAATAAGCTTCTTCTGCACGGGATTCTGTGGGACCGTCTTCGGTAGAAAACAGATAGTAACTGGCTCTGTACGCACCACTTACCATCTCTCCAGGCTCGTAAGCTGCCATGGCAGAAAGTACGCGTTGCCCGTGACTTCCTCCGTCAAAAACGTCGGTTTTATCGTCCACAAAATTATAGGTTCCCAAAAGGTCTAGTTCTTCAAAGGCACGCATTCTGGGCACGCCTCCAAACGCTTCGTCGAATACTGCAACGACCATACCCTCACCGTAATATCCCGCTTCATTCATCAGATTGATTCCCAGCATTTCGTTTTGTGCCTGTGCACTGCCGTAGTCTTCTGTTTCGGTTTGCTCCACCTGACAAAGGCTGCTGTAATCCTGCGTAGGATAGGACTCGAAAGAAATCGTTCCTGTACTACTGATAAAAGGTAGTTCTTTTACGGCTAGCAAGGTTGTTGGATCAGCATCAATGATGGCTCCATTCATCCAGCGCGTCGTGTAACGCACGTTTGCGCCCGTTTCACGAAGCTGCTGAACGTAAACAGGGTCCACAGGGAGATCTCGTTCTTTGATCGATATGCCCTGACGCTGCCGGCGGGCAATGGCACGGGGTGAAAGAAACTCCTCGGGAGAGGAAAGCGAAAAGGGAGTATTTGTTTTGTCCATGAACAGGACAAGGTGAGTTTCAACCTGTCCGAAGGTCGGTGCAAAAGCGAGTGAAAAAATAAAAAGTAAAAATACGTGCTTCATATCGTCTATTTATTCTGTGTTCTCCTTAAAACTACTTACAAATATACAACTCCATTCGGGATTGCAAGATCATTAACGGATTCAACATAAATTAGGAGATGCACGAAGGACTAAGCCTAGCTTTTTGGTTCATAATGCTGTGAATCGCGCTGAGTTCAGTACTTTTACGTTTATAACACGCAAGAAATACATTACCTATGCTCTTGGATTTTGAAAAACCTATTGCTGAACTTGAAGATAAGTTATTACAAATGAAGCAGTTGGCTATTGAAAACAATGTCAACATGGATGATGCCATCCAGAACCTCGAACAACGCATCAGGGAGCTAAAAGAATATACGTTTTTAAACCTGACCCGATGGCAACGTGTGCAGCTATCTCGTCATGCAGACCGTCCTTACACATTAGACTACATCAAGGAAATTACAGACGAGTTTGTCGAACTGCACGGCGACCGTAATGTGGGTGATGATCCCGCCGTCGTGGGTGGAGTAGCAAAAATTGATGGTATGCCCTGTATGATTATTGGC
>CAZNAK010000332.1:0-3595 GCA_964570645.1 uncultured Cytophagales bacterium
AAGCGCATAATAGCAATCTTAGGGTTTGAGGTGTCTAAGCTCCATTTTTCATCTTGGTATTCTCCATACCGCTCTTCCACTGCTTCGGCACGCGCTTCTTTACTTAACGCTTTCAGCGTTACTGCCTGAG
This sequence comes from uncultured Cytophagales bacterium, assembly GCA_964570645.1. Lineage (GTDB taxonomy): Bacteria > Bacteroidota > Bacteroidia > Cytophagales > Bernardetiaceae > DAISIL01. The sequence continues at coordinate 131 of CAZNAK010000332.1, forward strand.
ACTTGTCTGACCCAAAGTTTTGATAAGTGACCGTAAACTCGGATTTTTTTAAGGGGAAAAAGAGTGGGAAATAAAGGTCAAATGCCTGCCAGTACCGCGCTGTAAAGTTCGTAGAAGATAAGTACGCGGGCTGCGTGGCAAAGTTGTTACCATCCGACTTTACGATTGTGCTAAGACTATCCAAAATGGTTGAAGTAGGAATGCCATTAATGGACAGCAAAACAGCGCCCTTTTTTATATCTTCTACTTCAGATACATTTTGGGTAACAATAAATTTGTCTTCTAAGACCTGAAAGCCTAATGGAAAGTAAATTTCACCCCCAAAAAGCCGTGTACGGAGGTCTTTATCCATATTCCAAGGGTTTAGGTAAGTATGACCACATCGCAAATGGACAACCATCTGGGCAAGACGTTTCATAAATTCTGCCTCTTTTATTCCTTCGTGAACCTGGCTACGTAGGCGTTCAAAATGCGCCTTTAAACTGCTTTCTGTATTGTAGCGATATATCCCAGGATGAACATCCAGAAAAGCTTTTTCAAGCCAGTCGATATCGGATAAGAGACTATCACGGTTCAGGCTATTACCTTGAACCAATGGTGTTTGTGCGGGTAAGTTTTGGGTAAAGCAAAAGGCTGCAATAAGCCAAATAAGTGTAAAAAATCTCATAACGAGAGTTGGTAAAGTGAAAAATGCACTCGCCACGAAAGTCCCAATAAACGACAAAAGCTAAACGAAGCTAGAACTTTAGTCTGCTTTACGCTGGAAACTTAGACGTAGGCGTGCTCCCGTAGTGTAAAATTTGGTGCGTTCTGAGGTTAGTGAGCGTAGCGGTATGTGCAGAAATGGTTCTACCTGAAAACGTACTTTGTCGTTCAGTTTCCACTCGCTGCCTACCGAAAGATTGACCGTACTTAGTAAATCTACATCGCCACCACTCAACTCATTTTCACGAGCAGTGTATTCGTAAGTTCTGAAATCACTTACACCCACTTCCCTAGCTGCTTTTCGGTTACTGATGCGTAGAAATTGTTCTTTCAAATAGATATAATTTGATAATCCTGCCTGCGCAAACCATACCTGATTTCCTTTTTCATTTTGCCAATAGCGGCGTACATTAACGGGAATGTTGAGAATGATAAGTGAACCTTCTATGCACGTTGGTTTATCGGAAAGCAGCACCTCTTCGGGTACACGTGCCGTGAGGGTTCGTCGATCCGTCTTTTCAAGCGCGGAAGCCTGCGCCATAATGAGTAAACCCGAGTTCAGATGTACTTTTTCGTTAAGTTTATAATCTGCGACCAAGCCCAGCTCCAATCCCAGACTCGGCTTAATTTGTGTGATTTTATTGGGGTCGTTTAGATGCCAAAAAGGCGCAATGCCCGTTCCGAGCCGAAATCGGATGCGTTTTTCGTTGCTCTGACTCAGATCTTCAATGGCAACAAGCTCCATAAAGTCTAAGTCTGTGGTTTTAAAATTATTGTCAGGGACAAAAACGAGCCATTCCGTGTCCAGCGTTAATTCTTCGGCATTTAACTTTGAGGTTTCCGGAAGGGCTTCGTAGTGGGTTTGTCGTTTTTCAGTAAAGTCATCCACTGGACTTTCTTCTACTTCATCATTTGAGCCTATCTCAACGGCGAGTACAGACTTAGGCCGTGTAAATTCTTGTAGATCCTGTTCCCGCTGCACGAGTTCGTTGAGCTTTTGTTCAGCCCCTAGATGCCCACTAGCTTGCTGAGCATCCAATGCTGTCATCAGCTCCCTTTGTGTATTCGTCGTGTTCACGCTTTTGGCAGGTATAAGAGAAGCCATGTATATGGTTAGCCCGCCGCCAAATCCGAGAAAGAGCAATAATAAAAGTAGTACGTTACGATATTTTGGCTTGTGCTGCGAATGGGATTCCGCTTCCATGCGTGCCTGCAAGGCTTCCCATCCTGCATCAGCTTCCGCAGGCGTGCAGGGTGGGGTCTGACGCAGTTGATTGCGCAAGGCAGTAAGCCAGTCGTTATCGGGGAAGAAGCGTTTCATTTTGTTCAGTAATCAGTTTACGAAGTTTGGATTTTGCCCGTGACAGGTTTGACCGTGATGTTCCAACAGAGGCAAGACCCAGCAAACGAGTAATTTCCTCGTGGGTATAACCTTCGATCTCAAACATATTAAAGGTAAGACGAAACTGATCGGGTAACTTTTGAACGAGTGCATAAATTTCCTCAGCGGCCATTTGGCTAATAACATCTGTTTCTACCGGATCTTCAAGTCTTTCGTCCACCTCTACATGGTGATAATGTTTCTTGTGCCTTCGATAATAATCAATGGCAGCATTCACAAAGATTTTGCGTAACCATCCTTTGAATGACTGATTATAAGCGAATTGTTTCCCGTTGGTAAAAATCTTGAAAAACGCATCGTTAAGCACTTCTTGTGCCTCCTCTCGCGATCGACAGTAACGTAAGCAAATGCCCATTCCGAAAGCAAAATACCGCTTATAAAGCTGCTCTTGTGCTTTTGTGTCTTTCTGGTTACACTGCTTGAGTAGTAACAGGTCATCAATATCGGGGTAGGGGAAGCTCAAATTCTAAGATAAATTTGTCGTAATCGAATCTCAAGATAAGAAAAACGGCAAATCGAGCAAAATACGCTAGTTCTTTTGGTGTTCGGAGTGATCAACGCAACTTCTCGTCAAAACGCTGCAACGACGTACTGTTTTGCCTTGTTTTCAAATATAATGTAGCGTTTTAGCTACTTTTGCTAACGATGATATGCTCTTGTTTACCTAGAAATTTGGGTTGCGTTTGTAGTATGGTGACATCAAGAACTGCCTTAAGGCGGGCAAGTACTTCGCGTAATTTTGTCTTACTATCATAGCCAAGCGAGACATCACGCGCATTGAAGCCAATAGCGGAAAGTCCAAAGGCATCTGCTAGAAAAATAGCACGTTCATTATGAAACTGCTGCGACACCACAATTACCTCTGATTGCCCAAAAATTTCTTTGCAGCGCACAACTGAATCTAGGGTTCTAAAGCCTGCAAAGTCCAGTGTAATGGCTGAGGTGGGAATCCCTTTGCGGATTAAGGCTGCTCGCATATACGCTGGCTCATTGTATCTGCGGTCGTGATTATCCCCAGAGACAAGAAAGTGCTTTACTTTACCTGCATGATATAACGCGGCGGCAGCATCAATTCGATACTTAAAGTAGTAGTTCATACGCCCGTTTTTGAGGCTTGGGCTGGTGCCTAAAACCAAGGCTACGCTGTGCTGAGGAACATCTTCGATGCGTTCAAAAACGCGGGAATCTGCATTAGCGGAAATCCCCCAATAAGCTGCCGTCAGCAGGCATAACAAGGTCAGCATTCCATAGCCACCCCATTGGAAGATTTTTCGTTTTTGCATTTTAATAGGATAGGAGAATTAGTTGCTTTTATCTATAAAAAATAGGGAAAAAGCAGCCAACTTTTCACTTGTAAC
>CAZNAK010000333.1:0-3589 GCA_964570645.1 uncultured Cytophagales bacterium
ATCGGCAAAGCGCGATGTCCACACCGTCCATTGAGGTTCCTGACATCACGCCAACTACTCGATATTCGTTTTGCATAGGAAAGGGACTAATCTAGTTCTTCCAAAAGTAAAAATAATTCGGAAAGAATACTTGCCGTTGCCCCCCAAATCAAATAGTCATCAATGCCAAAAGCGGGAAAGTACATCGTACGTCCATCGCATAATGTTACAGCCTTTTCCGTATGGTTAGCCGGATCGCGAAGGTCTGCGATTGCCACCTCTAATACCTGAGCCACTTCGCTGGGATCTGGAATATAACGCTCTGGGCGACTCGGTAAAGAAGCCAAAACAGGTGTGACCAACGAGTTGCTGGGCGGAATGTAAACCTCCGATAGTGTTCCCATGACAGAACTACGCATTACCTGAATCCCGATTTCTTCTTTGGCCTCGCGGATCGCCGTATCAAAGAGGTCTTTGTCCACTTCCTCAATTCCGCCTCCGGGGAGGGAAATCTGCCCCCCGTGTACACTTCCGTCATCGGGGCGTTGCATAAAGGGCAGGGCAACCTTTCCTTCATCTTCAAAGAAAGCCATCATCACGGCACATACACGCGGCGGATGCTCAGGTGTGGATGTACCGTCACGAAAAGCACGGATATGAGGCGGTAAGTTCTGGTGCTGGTGCGGAAGAGGTTGGCTTGTACGTTGCTCCAGAAAGTTGAGTAAATGTTTCATGTTTTTTACGCCAAAATCTGAGCGGTGTGATCTTTCGTTTTCACCTTTTTGATCACCTCAGATACTACCCCTGACTCATCAATGACGAAGGTAGTCCGGATGGTTCCCATATACGTTCGTCCAAAGTTTTTCTTCTCGCCCCACGTACCAAACACTTCGTGTACGCTGCCGTCTTCGTCAGCAATCAGTGGGAAGGGAAGCTCGTATTTATCAATAAATTTTTGGTGCGACTTCTCGGAGTCACGGCTTACTCCCAAAACGACGTATCCTGCCTCGAGTAAAGCCTCATAGTTATCACGGAGATTACAGGCTTGCGCCGTACAGCCGGGCGTATTATCTTTGGGATAGAAATAAATGACTACTTTTTTGCCCTTACAATCGCTTAGCGTGATTGTATTTCCGTTTTGATCCTGAGCAGAAAAATTGGGTACTTTTTGTCCAACTTCGAGCATAAAAAAATAAATATTTGTCCTTTTTTAAAATCTCTTAGCAAGACGAATTGTTCAATAAAAAAACACCTCAAAAGATAGTATGAGGTGTTGATTGATTGTAAGTTGTTGGTCGGGAGACACAACAACGACGGGTGAAGCGGTCTGTACCAAAGGTCTGACCGCTTTACTAGAGGATCGCCTGATACGCCGCCGAGTCCATCAAATTTTCTAGTTCTGCGGGATCACTAACCTCGATTTTGATCATCCAACCTTCGCCGTAAGGGTCTTGATTGACAATCTCGGGATCTCCTTCGATGGCCTCATTTTGCTCAATGATCTTACCAGATACTGGCATGTAGAGGTCAGAAACGGTTTTTACGGCTTCTACGGAACCAAATACTTCACCCGCCTCAACGTCTTCGTCCAGTTCAGTAACATCGACATAGACGACATCACCTAACTCGCCTTGTGCGTAATCAGTGATACCCACCACGGCAATATTGTTCTCTTCAAGACGCACCCATTCATGTTCTTTGGTGTAGCGGAGGTTCTCAGGATAATTCATGTGCTTTGCTGTTTTTTTGTAGAAAAAATATTAACGCATTTCGGGGTAAAGATAGCCAAATTCTTTAGCAATTTTCTTCTTTTTTACCTCTTCTACGCTTACGTTCATCCAGATATTTTCGGTGGGGCGGTTGGCTTGCCCCGTTTGAACGGCTGCAATCTTATCAATTACACCGAGTCCGTCAATGACTTGTCCAAAAACGGTGTAGTCGTAGTCAAGGTGTGGCGACCCTCCGACGGTAGCATACACTTCGATTTGTTCTTCCGTAAGCGGACGATCTACTTTTACCCCAAACTCTTTTTCAACATCCGCTTTATGTTCTCGTATTAGCTTTTTCAGCCCCTCTGAGTCACGCTCTTGCTGCAATTGACTGTACTGGGCGCGAACCTCTTCGTAGCCCTCCTTAGAGAGGAGACGCATAAAGTTTTGGTATAAAACTGTCAGTTCGCTATTCTCCCGCATAGGTTTGATCTGCTCTGCCGTGAACTTTTGCCCCTGTACGATGTAAAACTGACTTCCGTTAGACTCTTTCTCAGGGTTCACCTGATCGGGCTGACGTGCGGCACTCAATGCTCCTTTGCGGTGGAAAAATTTATCTACAAACTCGGCAGGAATCGTGTAACCCGGACCGCCATTCCCGAGACGTTCGTTGGATGCAGAGCCTTTGGAATCAGGATCACCACCCTGAATCATAAAATCTTTGATGACGCGATGAAACAATAGGCTGTCAAAGAAGCCTTCTTGTGCCAATTTGATAAAATTAGCTTTATGCTTTGGCGTTTCATCGTAGAGAATTGCGTGCATAGTCCCCACGGGGGTTTCAATGGTTACTAAGTGGTCTTTTTTATCTCCAAGTACCTTGAGCTGCTCGTCCGTAATCTCCTGACTGGACTCAGAGGTAGATGCTGTGCAAGCCATCAAAAAAGCAACCACCAGCACTGAAATCATTGAAAATCGTAACATAATTCTGTGTTTTTTGTGCTTCAAAAGTAAGGAAAAACGGCAATTCACAAAAAAATCAGACAGTTACATCTTAGAGAGACCGCTCGCGTGCGTTGAAGCGTCCCTTGCAGAAGCCAGAAAGCGAACTATTGGGGTATTTTCTTCTCCTATCTGCCAATGGTCGCCAGACCCTGGCAGTGGCTTTGACCACTACTAGGGCTTCCTACCGGCTGGATTTTTTTAGTTGATGCCAGCCGACGAAAAAAGAGGTGAGGGGAGGTAGAAAAGCAACGACTCAAAAATAGGTTCGCGTGGCAAAGGCAAGCTGCTCAACAAAAATACGTTTAAATGCCGTAATATTATTCTGTTCGTAGAAAACAAGCATGGCTTTTTTGTAATCAATCGAATCTACGGTACGAAAAGAAATCGGACAATACCCATGAGCCATCAAAATGGCATTGCTTGTAATTCTTGCCGTGCGTTTGTTGCCGTCCGTAAAGCCTTGGATATACGAAATGAGTACGAGGGCAAGCAGAGCCTTTTCAAAAATGTGCGCCTTCTTGTTGATAAGTTCACACATGGTCTGATAAGCCTCCCGAATTTGAAACTCATTATCAAGCGGAAGGTAGTTTGTACCCGTGATACCCACCCGACAGGAACGGATATTTCGCGTGATGCCGAGTTCTTTGGTCAAAATGTTATGAATGTCTTCAATTTTTCTTGAGGACAGGACCTGCAAGTAATCAGGGTTTTCAAGGATAAAATCAATAGCCTCCTTGTGGTTGAGCAGCATCACGGCTTCATCTTTCGTTTTGCCCGAAGCCGTTTGTTTTTCTTTTGAGAGGGTTCAACTAGGATTTTCAGGAATTTGCTAAATTTGGGTGAAATAAATCCCTGCTAAAATGGAAGAGCTATTCACACAGTTACTAGACCTTCCC
>CAZNAK010000334.1:0-3550 GCA_964570645.1 uncultured Cytophagales bacterium
CCTCCGACTCAAGAACGTACCTTGTGGCATTGGAACGGGCGGAAATATCAATAAACTACGCTCGCTGCTCAACAAAAAAGAAACCGTTTTTATCCCATACAAAGACCTTAAAAAAATACACACTGACCTCTGTAAGATTTCTTACGAGGAACGTATGTTTACCTACCAACTCAATCCTGATCGTGCTGACGTCATCTTACCCGCAGGACAGATTTACATGGACGTGATGGCGGTTGCACAGGTTAGTCAAGTCATTGTACCGAACGTGGGGCTACGCGAGGGGATGCTTCGTTTGCTTTTGGAGCGAAACCAGATACCACAGTGATGTAGTGGATTGATATATCTACAAACGCGAAAGTAACTGTTCTAGCTTCTCTTCGAGTGTTTTTAGTCGGTCTCGTAGTTGTTTATTCTCTTCTGATAACTTAGAGTTAGCAATTTTGTCCCCAATGTAAACGTATTGATTTCCCAAAATGATTGCACCGCCGCCCTGTCCAACATGATTATGATTACCATAAATACTCATCGTGTCTGGCAATAGGTCTTGCAGGGATAAATTTAGTATCTCAGAAAACTTCGCAATCTTATCAAAAGAAACCTGAGACTGATTTCTTTCATATCGAATAGGTAGCTTCTGCAATACCAAGTAGGTGTGCCATATCCGCTTGTGTCATGCTACGTTCTTCACAAATTGCCGCTAGTTTATGTCCTATGGTTAAATAATAAAAATATAATTTAAAAAAATTATGATGCGCCAAAGTACATTCGAGAAATACGAGCAGGAAGCGTTCAATAAACTTGGGCTCAACCTTGTCTGAAGTCCTAAATGATGAAGAGCGTTTTGTACGTCCTCCCGAAAGAAAAGCGATTTCGCTGGCAAAGCGTGCCAATGAACTTTTAGAGCGTGAAGAAATAAATAGTAAAGAGTGGCATCAGCTAGATAACGAAAGTAGGGAGTTTCACCTTGGGTTATTGGCAGATAACACCCTTCCAGATAGCGTGAAAAAAATGATGCAAGACTGTGGATCATTGCTTATCAAAAAAATACCTATCATTGGTTCTACAGAAGAGGCAAGCGATAAAATACGCTCCTTATTTAGTGGAGAAGAGGTCCCCGTTGAGCAACGTTCCTTCAAGAGTGAAGAAGAATACTATAATCACCTCCTCGATATTCGCTTCATTTGTATTAATCACCTTGTACTCATGAAAAATATTCGTGAGAAAAAATACTAAAAAGCACAGGGCGTTGCTCCCTGCTAGGGCTGCACCCCTTACGCTGAAAGCGTAACACCAAAAGCCCCACGTACCTTATAAACTCACTCACTTCCGATACACATACTTAAAATGCTCTGTCTCGATGGGGCGATAGCCTTGATGGTAGTCGATTATATCATTTTGGAGAAGGTTCGATTTAGTTTCTTCTTCAACGGGTTTTTCGAGCCAAAGCCACCCTGCCAGTCCGCCCAACACAAACCCGCTTAGGTGTGACTCCCACGAAACGCCCTCTTCGACGGGAAAAAGCCCTACGAAAATACCACTTTGCAAAATCAACACCATCCCTGCTACCGCCCATGTCCTTGGATTTCGCGTTTTGAGTCCCCACAATAACAAAACTCCCGCCAAGGCAAATACCCACCCACTTGCGCCCAAATGCACGGCAGGACGCGCCCACAGCCATACCAAAAAGGTTGTAAGCACAGGAAAAGCCCAAAATAAGAGCCTTCCTTGTTTGGGGTGAAGTTGAAATAAGATGAAACCCAGTAACCAAAACCCTGAAAGATTAGCCACCAAATGCCCTGTGTTGGCATGTGCAAAGGCTGCCGTAAAAAGCTGCGGCCAACTGCTCAGATCCTGCGCCCTGATTCCTAGTTGCACTTTGTGAGGCTGCGCGAGAAGCTCAATAATCATCGGCAGAGTGGCTAGGCTCAGATCAAAAATCCCGAAGCGGACTAAGGTCTTTCTCACACTTCCATCATCTGTAGTTTGACTAATTGACTGTACGTACCGCCTTCGGCAAGTAGGCTTTCGTGTGTACCCGACTCAATGATTTGCCCTTGTTCGAGTACATAAATCGTATCTACTTTTCGGATCGTTGCCAAGCGGTGTGCGATAACAATCGTAGTACGGTTTTTCATCAGTTTTTCTAAGGCTTCTTGTACCAAATACTCCGACTCGGCATCCAGAGAGCTTGTTGCTTCGTCTAGGATAAGAATTTCGGGGTCTTTCAAGATAGCACGCGCAATGGCGATACGTTGTCGTTGCCCACCAGAGAGCTTTACGCCGCGTTCACCGACCAAAGTTTCCAGACCTTCGGGGAAACCTTCAATGAACCTAAGAGCATTGGCTTGTCGGGCGGCTTCACGGATTTTTTCCTCACTCGCTTCTGGATTTCCGTAAGCAATGTTTTCACGGATCGTTCCGCCAAATAAAATTACCTCCTGCGGTACCATTCCCAAATGCGAACGGTAGTCAAGTAATTCGGAGTCGGCGATATTTTTGCCATCAACAGCGATTTCACCTCCGTTGAGTGGGTAAAAACGAAGCAAAAGTTGAATGATAGTAGATTTTCCCGCACCACTTGCCCCAACAAGCGCGATTTTCTCTCCTGCCCGAATGTTGAGATTTAGTCCTTGGATGACTTCAATCTCGGGACGTGTCGGATACGAAAAGCGTACATTTTCAAAGCTAATTTCTCCCGAAACACGTTTTTCAATAGGCGCACTAGCTGACGAAAGTCGTAATTCTCCCTTCTCGCTGATGATTTCCAGCACGCGCTCTGAGGCACCAATGGCAGATTGCACCTGCGTGTAAATCGTTCCCAAGCCTGCAATCGAACCCGCAATAAAGACCGTGTAAAGGACAAACTCGACGAGTTCAGCCGCTTTGAGCTGACCACCTTCCACAAGGCTTGCTCCGTACCAAAATACAGCAATCACGGAGCTAAAAAACGCCACAACGATAAATGCCGCAAAGCCTGCCCGATACACCGAAGCTTTAAGTGCCGCCGAAACCACCTCATTCTGTCCTTTGCGGTAGCGTCCGACCTCAAAAAGCTCGTTCGTGAAGGCTTTTACGACGCTAATCGCCTGTAAGGTCTCATCAACAATCGTGTTGGTTTCGGCAAGCATATCCTGCGTGTGACGTGATATTTTTCGGATACGCCTCCCAAAAAACATCATCCCCATCACTACTACGGGTACTACGGTCAGCATAAAAAGCGTCAGCTTGACATTGACAAAAAAGAGTAAAGTAATCCCGACAACAAGTGTTATGATCTGTCGGAAAAGCTCGGCTAAAGTAGTCGAAAAAGCATTTTGCAAGGTGGATACGTCAGCGGTTACTCGGCTAATCAGTGAACCCACACGGTTCTTGTCAAAAAAGGTCATGGACAGCCCGAGCAGATTTTCGTAAAGCTCCTGACGAATGTCCGCCATGGCAGGTTCATTGACCTTTGCGAAAAGCCAAATTCGTAGAAACGAAAATACACCTTGTAAGAGGAACACACCAAAGCCAATCAAGGTAATCATTTGAATATCTTGCAACCAAGGCA
>CAZNAK010000335.1:0-1037 GCA_964570645.1 uncultured Cytophagales bacterium
CGATAAAAAGGTCGCAAGAGCTTTTTTTGAACCATGCCCCTAACTCTAAGTGCAGGTTGGCAGCAATCCGTTGATGTTTGGTGTTTGATGCGGGGGACATTTTCCAAACTTTACCTCGAATCAGTTCTACCATTTCGTCAAATCGCCACGTCAGGTAGTCGGCGTAGCTGTAGGTTTTGGTGAGGTCGAGTTGATCTAAGGAGGTAATCATAAGCTATTTTCTAGGTGTAGAAGGCAGACAAAGGTAACTAAATTTTGAGTGATTTGAGTTTTCTACTCATTTCATTTTAGGGAGTTCCCTATTTTTTCCTTTTACATTTTTTGGCTTATAGGGAGTTCACCCTATTTTTGAATCCGAATTAAACAGTAAAAGGTATGCGTCTTTGGGGCTTGTTTTTCTTGTGTGTTTTGGGGATGAGTAGTGCATGGGGACAGGATAAATGGGAGTATCACCAAAACATTGATAGCTTAAGGTCTGTACTACAAAGTGCTGAAACAGACTCTGTGCGATGGAAAGCAATGTTTTTACTCTCCCATCAACTCCGTAGAACGAACATAGATTCCGCGATTCGTTACTCTAGTGCTGCCTTTGAATTAGCTAAAAGCATAGACGAGCGTAAGCAGGCGTTAAGTGGTAAAACACTGGCTTACCACTACGCGCAAAAGGGAATCAAAGACGAAGAAGCTCTCCAACTTTTTAAAGATGCCAAGCGTTTTTTTAAATCAGAAAGGGATACACTTAATACAACTAAATGTATCTACGGATTATGCACAGTTCACAACATTAACGGCAATTTTGTAGAAAGTTCTCGTTTTGCCTACAAAGGACTGCGTTTTATTGAAGATTACAGCAATACCAATGGCGAAATAAATCACCTGAAACGCTCGTTTTTTTATGTGATCGGACAGGTAGAGGCGGCAAACAAAAAATATGATAAGGCATTAGTTGCTTTCAAAAAAGCCGCTGAGATATCAAATAAAAATAAATTTTACGATGCACTGAGTGATGATTACAGTGCTATTGGTGCTGTTTATGA
>CAZNAK010000335.1:1047-3541 GCA_964570645.1 uncultured Cytophagales bacterium
TAAAATACGGTACAAAATCATTAAAACTGGCTAAAAAACTGGGTAATACACAAGTAACAGCAAGACAATTACAGAATATTGGGGTTATCTACCAGAAGCGTGAGTTGTACGATAGTGCCGTACATTATTTTACAAATTCAGTGCGCGTGTATAAGGAGGGGGGAATGCTGAAGTTAGCGGGATACGCAGCAAATAACTTAGCATGGTCTGCGATGCAACTGGGAAACCTTGAAGAGGCAGATCAGGCACTTAAGCTAAACCGAAAGATAGCTTTTGATATTGATGATGTTTATCTGATACGCTCTTATTATGATCTGCGGGCTGATTATCATAAACGTAAAGGTGAACTACGGCAAGCCTACGATACGATGCAGCAAGTGGTAGCCTACAAAGATTCGGTGAACAAACGACGAAATGAAAAAGCAATAAACGAAATTCAGACAGCTTATGAGGTCGAGAAAAAAGACCGCCAACTCGCCGAGCAAGAAGCCCAACTCGCTCAAGAAAAGCTTGAACGCCAGCGAACTTTCCTAATCGCTACATTGGTCGGAGTAGTTTTGTTACTCGGTCTTGTGGCAGCACTATTTACTATCCGAGCCAGAACACGCCAACGAGAAGCAGAAGCTGCCTTGCGTGCTAAGATGGAATCCGACTTACAACGTGCCGAACTTGACCTAGAGGATTTGGTATCGGTGCAAAGTGAACTCAGGCAGTATCAGGAAGAGCTAAACACAACCGCCGAAAACTTCCGAAGTATGCACAATCAGATTCAGAAAGAAGAAAAGCCTGTCTTTGACTTAGATGTTCAGAAGTACCGCAAGCTCCCCGACTTCCCACAGATTGAAGCCATTGTCAAGATGACCAATGTATTTACCCGGCGAGTAGGGGAGCAAATTGAGCGAAATAAGGATATTATCGGGAGGATACAAAGTCAGCAGCTTAACCTAAAGGAGAAGGAAGGCTGGCAACGCTTTAGTACAGCTTTTCATGAAAAGTTCCCCGGCCTAATCAGATCAGTGGAAGATAAGTTCGGTAAACTGAGTAAGCAACAAAAGGCACTCTTTATGCTGATCTACCTCAAAACGGAGCGAAACGAGATCAAACAAGCCCTGGAAGTTTGGGAAGAGGATGCCATGAAGAAAGCCCGCCAACGCCTGAGTAAAAAACTCAACATCGGGTCGGCTACCCAACTCGACCAATGGATACACGATTTTAAAGACCAGCAGAAGTAAAACCGAGGGTTTTTCTTTACCTTTGGTACGCTATGGAAGCCGAGGTATTATTGGATTTGATTCAAAAAGGCGAAACCAGTACCTGCCAGTTTAAGGCAGATGTACGGAACGTTACCTCTTTGACACAGGAATTAGTGGCGTTTGCCAACAGCGAGGGAGGCAAGCTGCTCATAGGAGTAAATGATAAGACGGGAGAACTAACGGGACTTTCCTTTTCGGACATCCAACGGATTAACAACTTACTCACGACGGCCGCTCAGGAACATAGTAAAAGCCCCATCGCGATTCGTACCCAAACACTTACCATAGACGGCAAAAACGTCATCGTTGTGGATGTTCCCGAGGGTACGGACAAGCCTTATATGGATAAGAACGGATTTACCTTCGTCAAAAACGGTGCTGACAAGCGAAAGGTAACCAGCAAAGAAGAACTCAGGCGGCTGCTTCAGAGCAGTGGAAACCTCTCGGCAGAAGAAGAAATTTTGTATCACACCGACCTGCGCAAGCATTTCGATAAAGATCGCTTCTCCGAATTTTATGAGACGCGTTATAAGTCACTTCCCGATTGGGAACAGCTACCGCGCTTGTTAGAAAATCTCCGATTGGCAAAAGGCCAGCACCTGACGCGAGCGGGAGCCTTACTCTTTGGTTTGGATGTACGGCATCTGCTGCCTTCTTGCTACATTTCGGCGGTTTGGTTTGAGGGAAACGAACTGAGCGGCTCCATGTACAGAAGCAGTGATAATTTGTACGGTACTTTGGCTTCACAATATCAAAAGGGTGTGGAGTTTGTCATGGCGAAACTAGAGAAACGCCAAAATGGTCAGGATTTTAACTCCTTAGGCGAGCCTGAAATCCCTGAAGTAGTCATCCGGGAGTTGCTTATCAACGCCCTGCTTCATCGGGATTACTTTATTCAGGACAGCATCAAGTTATTCGTTTTTGATAATCGCATCGAAATCAACAGCCCGGGGACATTGCCCAATCACCTGACCGAAACTGAAATCCGATTAGGGATCAGCCGCCAGCGGAATGTACTCCTGTCAAACTTTGCCTTAGAAGTGCTGCCCTACCGTGCTATCGGAAGCGGAATTCTTCGTGCGTTGCGTGCCTACCCCCATATTGATTTTCAGAATGATAAGGCTGCCCATACGTTCCAGGTGAGCATCTCACGCCCACAGTAGCGATTACAAGGCTTTGATTTACTGTAAGTTACAAATTGTCCACTTTTTTGTCCACCCTGTTTTCTAGGGATTTCCCCC
>CAZNAK010000336.1:0-3537 GCA_964570645.1 uncultured Cytophagales bacterium
AGAGTGAAGCCGCTAAGTTCGGCTTTTTTTCCTTAAGTTGACAGCATTGAGCGTCCCACTGGGCATAGCTCTGATTTCACCGCGAAAGAACTCACTTTTGAGCAGGTTGGATCGATCATAATCCAAGTATTGCTCGAAGGTATAATTCGTTATTTTATGATTTTATATTTTCCTATTAACGTAATTATCGACTTTAAATGTTCAAATTCCCGTATCTTCAAATTATGAAACCACGAATTGGCATTACCCTCGGCGATTTTAACGGGATTGGGCCCGAAGTGATCCTCAAAACACTACGCGACGAACGTATTCTCAACCAGCTTATTCCTGTCGTGTACGCGTCCTCAAAGGTGATTGGGCGCTACAAAAAAATCCTTGAAATCAATCTTAACTACCACCACTCGGGGCCGCATAATCAGTTTGAACTTCACGAAAATAAGGTCAACCTCGTAAACTGCTGGACAGGCAACGTTTCGGTACAACCCGGTAAAGTTACCGCCGAAGCTGCTCGCTGTGCTTATCTTTCCATTAAACACTCAACGGATGCGTGGAAACGAGGCGATATTGATGCTGTCGTTACTGCACCGATCAACAAAGATAGCCTCCAAAAAGCGGGTTTTCCTTTCCCGGGGCACACCGAATATTATGCCGAGGCCGTTGGGGCAGAGTTCAGCCTGATGTTTATGGTGAGTGAAGAAATGCGGGTAGGGATGTTAACCGGACACGTGCCTTTGCGCGAGGTCTCTAAGCACATCAATGCGCCCGACCTTACGATTAAACTACAAATGATGCTAGCATCGCTCCGTCAAGACTTTAATACTCAAAAACCAAAAATTGCCGTTTTGGGTGTGAATCCGCATGCAGGGGAGGAGGGCGTACTGGGCGACGAGGAGCAAAAAGTCATTAATCCTGTCGTCAAGAAGTTTCAGGCACAGGGCGAGCTGGTATATGGCGCATTTCCCGCGGACGGCTTTTTTGGAATGCAGCAACACACAAAGTTCGATGCCATTATGGCTATGTATCACGATCAAGGACTGATTCCGTTCAAGTTGTTACACTTTGAAAAAGGCGTAAATTTTACGGCTGGCCTTCCGATTATTCGCACCTCAGTGGATCACGGCACGGCCTATGCCATTGCGGGCAAAAATCAAGCTGATACTACTTCCATGCGGGAGGCAATTTTTACGGCAAAAGATATCGTGGAGCGTCGCAAGCGATACAAAGAGATGTACGCTAACGCCTTGTAGAAAGTATTTTATGAGCTAGTCTTGACTACTTTTGTCTTCCAGAACAGTTAAGATAATTTCTTCTGGCTTGAGTTTTCTGTGCTGGCTGGAGTACGGAACAACCTTTCCTGTGAGTAGCCAAGCTAGGAGGTTATCAATTCGGGTTACTGTTGGCTCGCTGCGTGCTTCCGAAACCAGAAAAATTTGATAGTTTTTGGTTTGATTTAAAAATAGCCCCCACTCGTTCTTTGTGATTAGAAAAGATTTCTCCGTCTCCTCCACGCCGATACACCGAATGTAGTGAGCAACTCTTCCATCAAAGTCGTGTACCTCAAAGTCATGACTTTGTTCATTAACTTGGTTTTCGTTAAGCCATTTGACCCTTTCTCCGTACTCCACTTTGAGTACGTCAAATACATATTTTTCGCTCCGATCTATAATTTCTCCATCGGCTTTGGTTGTATCCTCATCCGCTGTCAATATCTCTTGCGGTTCTTGTTCCTCTTCTACGTAACTTTCTACTTCGCTTTCTTCTTCTTTTTTGTTGTTTTTGAGTAGCTGGACTTCCGTTTTTAGACTTCTTAGCTCTTCAGTGATTGCCTCTAATAGCTCTGTACCAGCGTCACGCTTTTTAGGTTTTAGTGTTGGTCGATTTTCTTCTAATGCCACGGTTTCGGCTCCATTCTTTTCGCTCGATTTTTTGGGGTGATCTGCTTTAGTTACCATAGAAGGTGGCTCGTGTTTTTTTTCTGTATCTGTTTCTTTCTTGGCGGTATCGGATGGCTTTGGTCTGACAGCTTTTGTGAAGTCGTCAAGAACCTCACTCACTAGCTCTGAGTCGTATTCCTCATAAGTCGAAATATCGAGGTTAGCGAACGTACCGTTTGCAATCTCTGCGATTTTCTTTGCCTTCTCGGCTGCGTTCTTTTCTAGCCCTAAGCCAATTACGTGTATTTCACAGTCTAACTTTTCTGTAATCGTTCTTTTTGCTTCCGCTTCATAGTCGCCATTGCAGTTCTCTTCGCCGTCTGTAATGAGAATTACCTTTTTCTTAAACTCTTTATATCGCGTAAGGGTATCCAATGAGCTTTTGATGGCTGCTGCAATGGGCGTATTTCCACTGGGCGTATCGAGGTTATTTATTGTATTGGTCAGTTCTTTTTTATTCGTTACTCTCAAACTTTGCCGCTCAACGATAGAGGGAACCTTAGTTCGGGAGGCCGAGAACGTCTTTATACCTACCTTAGCTGAGTACTCAACTGCGGGTAGTATTTCCTCCAAAAGCATCCGTTTACAGACCTTTAGTCTGTCACCTTTCATACTGGTCGAGTAATCAATAAGTATTTCTGTTACGGTTTGCATCTATCTATTCTGGTCGCTCAATCTATTTGGCGTATGTGCACATTTCGTGCGCTTATCTGGCACTCGGGCAAATAATATGAAATACAGACAATAAGCATACGAAAAATTTGCGTAAACCTTGATTTTAGAACGGGTATCCCCCTCTTTTCATCAAGACTTTAATATACCATCTTTATTACCTCATTTTTTTCTCTGAAAGCCTACTCCAGAGCCATCCACAAAATCAGTAAGGTCTTCGTTGAGAGAGCGATTAAAGATTTCTGCTAACGTAGAAGGTTTTTCGAACGTTTTGTCGAGTCTGTTTTCTGCGGCAATCTTGTTGGCCTGCTCTGCCGAGATGCGATCAAAGCGGTGAATGCCCAGCAGCCGCCCTTCGCGCAGAAGTGCTTTGTCGAGGTTACGAATGTCGGTATTGAAGGTGCAAATAATTTTAAGGTTTAGGACATCGGAAAGCAGACCATCTGAAACGTTTAGTAGATTGGCAATCGAAGCCTTGTCTGCCTCAAAGCGATCTCTATCCTGTACCGAGTCCTCAGACTCCTCAATAATCAAAACCGAATCCTGATAATCGGATAAAAATGTAATTAAGTCAGGACTTGTAATGTCGCGCAGGAGGCTGATTGGATAAAAAATGTAGGTCAACTCTTGCTTCGTACAGTTGATTAGGTAGCGAATGTAATTCGTTTTTCCGCTTCCTGTTACGCCATGAAAGATAAAAAGCCCCGCGCGATTTTCGGCGTTTAGCTGTTCTACGAAGTTTGAATGTTTTTTACTGAGTTTGTCACCGTAATAAAGTTCCAAATCAGGGATATTGGGCGGCGTAATTTTATGACCGCGCATAGAAAGCCCGCCTCGATGTGAACCGACCACGTTGATATAGCGGTCTTTGCGCTCTTCGACTTCTTCTTTACAATCACGCGCAATATCAGCAATCTGGTACAGGCGTTTA
>CAZNAK010000337.1:0-3523 GCA_964570645.1 uncultured Cytophagales bacterium
TGCCCGTCCTCGACTTCGCCCACCTGCACGCCCGCGAGGGCGGCGTCCTCACCACGCCAGACGCCTTCTGGGAGCCCATCGGCAAGGTCGCCGACGCCTTCCCCGGCAAGCGACTCCATTGTCACTTCGCCGGCATCGACTACGGCCCCGGCGGCGAGAAGAACCACCGCACCATCGAAAGCAAGCAACCCGACCT
Organism: uncultured Cytophagales bacterium; assembly: GCA_964570645.1. Classification (GTDB taxonomy): domain Bacteria; phylum Bacteroidota; class Bacteroidia; order Cytophagales; family Bernardetiaceae; genus DAISIL01. Next base: position 197 of record CAZNAK010000337.1, read on the forward strand.
TAGTTTGGGGACAGAACGGTAAGAAATACGCCGAAACCATCACACAAAGTGACCTCAAAAGGCATCTTTCTATTCTCGCCTCTGACGAATACGAAGGACGCGAAACGGGAATGCCCGGCCAGAAAAAGGCCGTAAAGTACATCCAGAACCACTTTGAAAGTCTTGAATTGGAGGGCATCGTCAAAGATAGCCGAAGCCCGTATTTACAGGAGTTCGCCTTGGAAAAAGCCGCTTATGCTACCTTAGTTGTCAAGGGAAAGAAAAAGTCAAGTATGGAGCTACTAAAAGACTACTTCTCTATCAAGGGACTCTTGACCGAAAAAGTAAAAGGTAAGCTCGTTTTTGCGGGCTACGGACTTGACGAAGAAAACTACTCTGATTACAGCAAGGGAGCCGACGTAGCGGGAAAAATCGCCGTCATGCTGATGGGCGAGCCAAAGGATAAAGAGGGTAATTACCTGATCTCAGGCTCAGATCAAAAGGCTTCGGCTTCTAGTCCACAGGAAAAAGCCGCTAAAGCCTTAGAAAAAGGAGCTATCGGTGCTATCGTTCTCTACGATGACGACGAAACTTTACAAGGTATCCTTAAATCTTATGCCAGCTATTTCTCTGCTCCAAAGTTAAGTTTTCCTATCGAAAAAGGGGGGGAGTTTATCTTTTTGAGTTCGCAGAAGCGCGTGGCACCACTTTTTGCTAAAAAACAAGAAGACTTTAATGAGGCTGTAAAGGAACTTCAAGAAAGCCCACTGAGTTTTGGTGCTTACGACATCAGCGCGAAAGTAAAGCTCATGCCCGAGGCAAATATTCAGGAAGTAATCTCCGAAAACGTACTGGGCTTTATGGAAGGAGCTGACCTGAAAGAAGAGGTGGTGGTCATTACGGCACACTACGACCATATTGGCATCGGTGAAAACGGAGAAATTAACAACGGCGCAGACGACGATGGCTCAGGGACAACGGGCGTTCTCGAAATCGCAGAGGCGTTTGCTAAAGCTAAAGCCGCAGGTGATGGCCCGCGACGCAGTGTTTTATTCATGACCGTAAGCGGTGAGGAAAAGGGGCTGTTAGGGTCAGAATATTATTCCGACAACCCAATCATACCGCTTGAAAATACCGTCACTGACCTTAATATTGATATGATTGGACGCGTCGATCCAAAGCACGAGGACGAGGAAAATCCAAATTACATTTACATCATTGGCTCAAACATGCTTTCAGACAAGCTTCATGCGCTGAGCGAGCGTGTAGCGGAAGAGTACGGCGAGGTGGAGCTAGATTACCGCTACAACGATAAAGACGATCCGAACCGTTTTTACTACCGTTCCGACCACTACAACTTTGCCAAGCATAATATTCCCGTTATTTTTTACTTTAACGGGACACACGAAGATTATCACAAGCCGACTGACGAAGTAGATAAAATCCACTTTCCGAAGATGGAAAAAGTTACACGTTTAATTTTCTTAACCGCATGGGAAATTGCCAATCAAGACGAGCGGATCACAGCCGATAAGCTTGAGAAAGGAAAATAACCCCGCTAAAACGGGAGTTCACCAAATAAAGACATCATACGCCCGTGCCCCGCCCAAACGGATAATTCATAAGTCCCACCCAGTACAACAGATTGATTATATGCCGTATGCCCGATAGGAAAACGTGTTGCCACGGGGAAATCTGCATTGTCAAAATACCCTTTTAGTACACAAACTACGTCACGCTCATCGGCTTCGTATTCGGTTTTTCCATCTGTAAAGGTCCCGCAAACAAGGCCTGCCAGATTTTTTAATTTCCCAGCGCGTCGGAGTTGGCCCAGCATACGATCTACGGCGTAAGGAGACTCTCCAATTTCTTCCAGTAATAAAATTTTTCCTTCGGTATCAATTTCTGTGGGCGTACCCAGCGAGTTAACAACCAACGATAAATTTCCGCCAATCACCGTTGCTTCAACGTTTCCCTCACGAAAGAAAGGCATTTTAACGCTTTCCACGTACGTCGAGTAGCCACTGAGTGTATTTTTTAGTGAACACAACGCTTCCGCAATATCGTCCTTGTCAAACTGTGTTGGCATCGTACCATGAATAGAGGCAAAGCCAAGTTGCTGTACTTTAAGGTGTAAGGCGGTCATATCACTAAACCCAACGATCCACTTAGGGGATTTTTTGAAAGCTGTAAAATCGAGGTCATCCAAAATTCGGGTTACCCCATATCCCCCCCGCACACAAACTATTGCCCGAACTTCTGGATCATTTAGTGCCATTTGTAAATCATTTTTACGGGCTTCATCCGTACCCGCAAACGCATAGAAAGAGTCTGTCACGGCTTGTATTGATTTGCCAAGTTTTGTATGAAAACCATATTCTTTAAAGACGCGTTCTCCGTTCTTGATCATGGTTAAAGTAGCCTTGCCAGCAGGCGCGATTAGGGCAATAACGTCGTTGGAAACAAGCGAATTTGGAAAAGTGATGGTCATCTGAATTGGTGGTGTCTAAAAAAGATGCTATTTTTGCAAAGTAGCTGAAAATTGAACCTAATTCTAAATGCTGGTGTTCCTTTTATAAGCTAAAGAGACATGACTGCATTTTTTCGCGTAGAAAAGGATTAGCAGGACAAAAAAAAATACTCACTTTAGCCAGTTATTCAGTCACTATTTTTAATTTATCATTGCCGCAAGGGTAATCTATGACCAAAAGTAAAGACATACGACTCAGTAAAGCTGCCCGCCAACTCAACGTGGGGACTTCTACCGTGGTGGGGTTCCTAGCCACTAAAGGTGTTGAAATCAAGAACAGCCCAAATAGTAAAATATCGCCTGATCAATTTGCGATGCTCAAAAAAGAGTTCTCGGACTCTATTGCGAACAAGCAGGAGGCTGATGAAATAACCATCGGAACAGCAGGTAGCGATGTAGTTATTTCCACAAACAAAGAGGAAGTTAGAGAAGATACTTCCAAAAAAGAGGAAGAAGAGATACTCAAAATTAAGACATCGCGTGTGCATGCCAAGCGTGAAGAGCTTGCCAAAGAAGTTTATGAACCAACGGAAAAAAAGGCAGAGCCAAAGGCAGAAGAGAAAAAGCCCGAGCCAGTAGCTGAGCAAAAAGAAGAGCCTGCCAAAGAGGTTTCTAAACCAACGGAAGAGAAGCTAGAGCCAGCAGCCGAGAAAAAAGAAGAACCCGTCAAGGAAAATTCTTCAGAAAAAGAGGAAGTTGAAAAGAAAAAGGGTGGACTACAAGGACTGAAAGTCTTGGGTAAAATTGATTTACCAACCCCACGTAAAAAAAAGAAGGGCAAGCGCGGCAAAAAAGAGATTAAAAAAACAGCGGATACC
>CAZNAK010000338.1:0-3513 GCA_964570645.1 uncultured Cytophagales bacterium
CTGCTGAATCACTATGTCCAGTGCTTCGACCAAAGGGGTATGTTGCTTTTTCATGCCATGAAGTTACAAATTTGAAACCTGCCTCACAAGCAGCTTTTCACCGTTATTAGTCAATAAATTGAGACTTTCGTATCTTTCCGTATGCAACAAGTAGATCACGATGTACTCATTGTCGGTGCTGGAATTTCGGGTATCGGGATGGCTTATTGGCTTCGGCAAAAGTGTCCGCACAAAAATATCGCCGTACTGGAGGCGCGTACCACAATAGGTGGGACATGGTCCCTATTTCGTTATCCTGGAGTGCGCTCTGACTCCGATATGTTCACCTTTGGATATCGCTTTAAGCCTTGGGCAAACCCAGCACCGCTTTCAAGTGGTGCCGCTATTTTGGACTACCTCAAAGAAACTGTGGAAGAGAATAACTTAAGGGAGTACATACGCTTTGAACACAAAATGACGGGTGCAAACTGGTCAGATGAGTCCAAATGCTGGACACTTACCGTTGAGACTTCCGAGGGACAGCGCAAAATGACTTGCCACTTTTTGAGTATCTGTACGGGCTATTACGATTATAAAGAGGCGCATCGCCCTGATTTTAAAGGTGAAGCGCAGTTTGAAGGAAAGGTCATTGTACCGCAGTTTTGGCCAGAAGGATTTGATTACCAGAACAAGCGCGTAGTCGTAGTGGGAAGTGGAGCAACCGCCATCACACTCGTCCCCGCTATGGTCAGTCAGGGCGCGGCTCATGTCACAATGCTTCAACGCTCGCCCACCTACGTGATGAGCCTGCCAAACAAAAATCAGGTGTTCTCATGGCTAGACAAGCTTCTACCCCTGCGTATCGCCTACCGCTTAACTCGTTGGCAGAATATCCTTCTACAAATGCTCTCTTTTAGCTTTGCAAAACTCTTCCCGAAACTAACGAAAGCCTACTTATTGAAGGAAATCGCACGGGAGCTACCTCGGGACTACCCTGTATCCGAACACTTTAGCCCCCGATATAACCCTTGGGATCAGCGGCTGTGCGTAGTGCCAGACGGCGACTTATTTCGTGCTATCCGCGAGGAAAAAGCCAGCGTTGTTACGGATACTATCGCGTACTTTACCGAGCAGGGAGTCACCTTAAACTCTGAGAAAACATTAGATGCAGATGTTGTGGTACTCGCCACAGGACTAAAAGTACAATTACTGGGTGGTGCTGCGCTCAAGATCAATGGCAAACCAGCTACCATCAATCAATCTATGGTTTATAAAGGGATGATGATGAGTAATTTACCCAACTTTATTTACGCCTTTGGCTACACAAATGCCTCCTGGACGCTTAAAGTGGATCTAACCGCTAATTACCTCTGTAAGTTGCTCAACTACATGGATAAAAAAGAATACTCGGTCGTCACCGCTCAAGAGCATGGACAGGAAACGGAAGAGGATTTTCTCAACCTTAGCTCAGGATACATCAGACGCGCCAAAAGCGTACTGCCCAGACAGGGCGCAAGGCGACCATGGCGTAATTACCAAAATTACTTTGTCGATATGCTGGCTACACGCTGGGGAAGTATTCCAAATCGAGTATTGAGTTTTGAGTGACGGGGATCGCTCAAAGGTTTTTGACCAACCGCGCTAAAACCCAACCAATGAGCGTTCCTACCAGCGCACCTACTACAATATCGGCGGGATAATGCACGCCCACATACACACGACTATAACTTACCAGGGCAGACCACAGCCAGAGAAAACGAATTGCGGGGTATTTGTTCCAAAAGAGGATCGCAAAAAATGTAGCACAGCCAAACGAGTTTGCCGCGTGTGAGGAGGCAAAACTCAACTTTCCGCCACAACCCGCTATGCCCTCTACGGTGCAGGCAAGGTCCGCCTCATGGCAAGGACGAAGCCTTCCAAAAAAAGGCTTCATAAAGCCAGAGGTAAAGCGATCCGCCGCCGTAATCACTAAGGCAAGAGCTAAGATATGTTTCCAGCTTGTCTTTCTGAACTCCCAGATCAACAAACCGATCAAAAACGCATAAAGCGGTAGCCATTCCCACTTGCCCGTTACCCATATCATCACGGGGTCAAGCCAGTCTGTGCGCGCTTGATGTAAATAGCAAAATAACTCCTTATCCCATCTGATCCATTTTTCCATATCCCAAAGGTCGGTGAACTTATTTTCTTTTGACGCGTTTTGAGAGTCAATCTTTTTAATTTTTCTATGACAAGTACTACCAACGAATACGCTGATACTGATTTTACTGCCTCTGATCGTAAAAAAGATCATATCGAGCTCGCCTTCAAATCTCGCATTACCGCCGAGCAGCTTGATTCCCGATTTTATTATGAGCCTTTATTTGCCGCACACCCCAAAGACAAACCTGAGCCTTTTTCCTTTCTTGGAAGGACGATGCACTATCCAATTTGGGTATCTAGCATGACAGGTGGCACAGATTGGGCAGCGACCATTAACCGAAACTTGGCACGCGCTTGCGGGGAATTTGGCTTCGGAATGGGGTTGGGGTCTTGTCGAGCTTTACTGACCAGCGACGAGCATCTGCCGGACTTTGCCGTACGGGAGCTGATGGGAGACCAGCCGCTATATGCTAACCTCGGGGTAGCGCAAATCGAACAGCTTCAAGACACAGATGAGGAGGATCGTGTCTATGACTTACTCAAAAAACTGGAAGCAGATGGGCTAATTATCCACGTCAACCCTATGCAGGAAGCCTTACAGCCCGAGGGAGACCGCTTTGGTCGGTCTTCCTTAGAAACCATTAGCCGTTTTGTAGTAGATCACTCCAAGATTAATGTTATTGTTAAAGAAGTAGGGCAAGGGATGGGCGTAAAAAGCCTCGAAGCCTTACTCAAACTGCCTATTGTTGCCCTAGATTTTGCAGCAAGTGGTGGGACAAACTTCGCTCTCCTCGAACTCCTCCGAAACACCCCCGAAGCACAAAGTACCTTTACGGGACTTGCGCGTGTAGGACATACGGCAGCCGAAATGGTTGACTTCCTTCAGATCGCGGCTAATAACGTTGGCTCGGAGCGAAAATGCCGCCAAATCATTGCCTCGGGCGGCATTAAGGATTTCCTAGATGGTTACTACGCGACCGAGAAAGTAAACACCATGGATAACGACCTCAAAGCAGTGTATGGGCAGGCTTCCTCGTTCTTGAAACACGCACGTGGGGAGTACGAAGAGCTAAAAACTTACATTCTCGCGCAGCTAGAAGGCTATCGGCTGGCAAAAGCCTTTTTACAAGTGCGATAATTTGTAAAAGTATCTGCTACTTACTCCTCTCCGTACTTCAGGGCGCGTAATTCTTTGCGTGCTGCGCAAATGTAAACGTGTGTTCTTGTAGAGAGAGACTTCCCACTGAGGTGTCTCTCTCTTTATGTGGTAAAAAGCCACAAGGAATAAATAAAAAAAGAAGCAGGAGGATGTTAAAAACACAAAAGCCCCGCAAAACAATGTTTCACGGGGCCTCATAAGGTTGAGGATATCTAATAATTTGCCAGTGGGGT
>CAZNAK010000339.1:0-3507 GCA_964570645.1 uncultured Cytophagales bacterium
TTATTCTTCTCGCCGCGTTTTGGGGAAAAAACAAACGGTTTTAAATGTAAAAAAAGAAAGTTAGTAGTTGTTCAACTAGCAAAACAGCCCAGAAGGCGTTTCTACTACACTCATAAAAGGATTGCAAAGGTAAGGAAAAAATTGGGAAGATCAGGATTTGACACTAATAAAGGCGTTGTTTTTGGCTAAACACTCAAAATGGGAGCAGATAATTGAAAAATTAGATGCCCTCAGGTTAAACAAATTATAAAAAAGCATTTCGTGAATAACTTTTTTTGAATTTATAAAATTAGTTGTCCATGCACACTACTACCTACCTTTGCCTTATTTTTCTGTGGGCACTCTCCTGGGCAAGCTATTCACAAGTTGAAGCACCCAGCTACGTGATACAAAAGACTTCTCAGAAGATTAAAATTGATGGCGTGGGAGATGACCCTGCCTGGGAGTCCGCCAATCTCATTACAAACTTTCAACAGCATTTTCCTGCCGACTCTATTGGTGCTGAGGATGATACCGAAGTACGAATGCTTTTTGATGATAAAAATCTGTACATTCACTTTATCTGTCATTACTCTCTGGAGGAGGATTATGTAATCTCTTCACTTCGTAGGGACTTTAGCTGGAGCAGGAATAATAATATCGCTTTTTATTTAGGTACTTTTCTGGATCGGGCCAATGGCTTTGGTTTCTACCTTACGCCTGCGGGCGTAGAGCGCGAAAGCTTAGTTCGGTTGGGCGGAGGTACGGATGCTAGCTGGGACAATCGCTGGAAGTCTGGCGTTATGCAGCATGAGGGCTACTGGGAAGGCGAGATGGCGATTCCCTTCACTTCCATCCGATATAAGGACGGTGAACAACACTGGAACATCAACATTCTTAGACACAACGTCACACGCAATGAAAGATCTGTCTGGGGGCGCGTCCCACAGGGATTTAGACCTTCTTCGCTGGTCTTTGCCCAGCCCGTTGCGTTTGCCGAGCCGCTTCCCAAAACGGGTTTGAACGTAGCGGTCATTCCTTACCTGAGTGGGCAGGTACAGCAGGAAACCTTTGAGGGAGAGTCACCTGAATATAACTGGAACGCAGGTTTTGACGCTAAATTCGCCATTACGCCCTCCCTAAATCTTGATATGACCGTAAACCCAGACTTCTCACAGGTAGAGGTGGACCGGCAAGTGACGAACTTAAGTCGCTTTGAGTTATTTTTCCCTGAACGCAGACAGTTTTTTATCGAAAATCAAGATCTTTTTGGGGACTTTGGAACAGGGAGAACGACCCCGTTTTTCTCACGCCGAATCGGGATCGGAAGAGATACTTTGACAGACCAAATCGTACAAAACCCCATTCTTTTTGGAGCAAGGATGAGCGGAAAACTCAATAATCGCTGGCGAGTGGGCGCACTCAACATGCAGACCGCACGGGTACGCCCCTCGGGGATCACACCACAGAATTATACCGTTGCCGTAGCACAAATGAAAGTACTGGACGCGTCCAACCTCGGTGGAATTTTTGTCAACCGCATCAACCCACAGAATGAAGAAAACCCATATACACGCGCGGCAGGTCTGGATTTTAACTTTTTGGATAAACGCAATCGCTGGGCGGGGAATCTCTTTTACCATCGTGCTTTTTTATCTAACGAGAGCCGTGACACACAGGCAAGTGGTGGGTTCATTGACCTAACAACTCGAAATTTTGGCTTTCGGATGGGGTACGAATATGTAGGACGAAACTACAACATCAACGATGTAGGGTTTGTGGCACGGACTAACTTTATTCGGCAATACAACTTTTATCGGTATTCCTATTATCCACAAAACGCTAAGGTGTTTATTAAGCATGACTTTCGTACAGCACTTTCCACGAACTGGGACCTGGACGGCCTGCGTACCGATCAAGAATGGAGCTTGAGTTATGAGGGTGAGCTGCTGAACCGCTGGCGACTAGAACTTGAATACAATCGCACTTACCTTTACCTATTTGACGCTTTTGATCCTACCAACACGGATGGGGTGGCGTTGCAGGAGGACACCGACTATACGGTCGGGCGAGTGCGGGCAGGCTTTCGGAGCGATGATAGAAAAAGACTCTCTTTCAGTGGTGAAGCGAGCTACGGTGGATACTTTAACGGTACCCGCTTACAAACAGGCGCTTCCGCAAGCTTACGGATTCAGCCTTATGGCTCAGTTAACTTAGATTTGAATTTTAATCGCATTGAGCTTCCGCAGCCTTACAACTCCGTTGATTTATGGCTTGTAAGTCCGCGTGTAGATTTTGCTTTTACCAAGAGCCTCTTTCTTTCCACCTTTCTTCAATACAACAATCAAAGTGATAACATTAACCTAAATGCACGCTTTCAATGGCGGTTTAGGCCTGTTTCGGATTTGTTCATTGTTTATTCGGAAAACTACTTTCCAACCGATCTGCAAAGTAAAAATCGTGCGCTTGTCGTTAAGCTATCGTACTGGCTAAATAGGTAAGCAAAGATTTATTTAAATCACACTTAAGAAATCTATGATAATTGAACTATTTTTGGATAAAAGTTAGAAACAGCGTATAAAAAAATTATCCATATTCAAAGAATACGGATAATTTCTACTGTTTAAGGTTACAACTTTAGGACATTTAACAATCTGACGGTGGTTTAGTTCTGAGAAATTGTATTTAAATGCTGCGCTCACTCTTTATTTTCGTCTTACCTCATACGCTTTAGAGAGGAAAAAAGGAGATCTTATCCTATCGAGATAATCGCCAGAACCGCCAAACCAGTAAGATCGCCGCCGTGAAAAGCCCTGCGACCAAACCCAACCAGACACCGTCCACCCCCATATCTAGGACGAAACCAAGGGTGTACCCTACGGGAATGCCAATTACCCAATAGGCGAGTAAGGCAATTAGCGTAGGGATTTGCACGTCTTCTAAGCCGCGTAAGGCTCCCATAGCAACCACCTGAACGCCGTCTGCCACTTGGTACAAAGCCACCCAGATCAGTAAAGCGGCGGCCACTTCATTGACCCTCTCAAAATTAGGATCGTCAAGACTGATATAAAAAAAGGGAATTTGTGTACGGAAGATTAAAAATAAAACCGCTGCTGCTGCCATAAAGACAAAAATGAGTACAAAAGCACTATTGCCAGCACTGCGTACCTGCTGATGAGCCTGTTGCCCTACTTGGTTGGCAATGTGAATGGTGTTTCCTTCGGCTAACCCCATAGCGACCATAAATGTCATCATAGATAACGAAAGTGCAATCTGATGTGCCGCCAGCGGAACCGCTCCCAACCAGCCTACCATCAAGGCAGCAAACATAAAAGAAGTGAACTCGAACATCCGCTGCATCCCGATAGGAATACCTAGCTTTAGAAGCTTGCTAATACGGGTACGCTCCCAAATCCGCCAGCTTTCAGGGCGATAAGGACGAAACTTAGGATGAAAATACAAAACGAGGCTTGCCGTCGTCACCATCGTAATACGGGAGAGGAGCGTCGCCCAGCCTGCACCAAGAAG
>CAZNAK010000340.1:0-3490 GCA_964570645.1 uncultured Cytophagales bacterium
GTTCACGGCTATCGGCGATGTTTTTTGCGTTTTTGAAGTTCAGAAGCGAACGATTTTCTTGGCGATGCGCAAAAACGGCCTCTACGTCAAGTCCATTCGGATCGTAAAGTCCACCTTCGTACTCTGCAATTCCGACAACGACTGCACCTCCTTCTTGACAATATTTTGCAGCATGGTAACCTACATTACCAAAACCCTGTACGATGATGCGTTTCCCTTCTATTCCTGCTGTCAGTCCGAGTTTTTTCATGTCCTCAGTCATGTTCACCGCCTCCCGGATACCAAAAAAGACACCCCGTCCGGTAGCTTCTTTCCGTCCTCGGATACCGTGTTGCGAGATTGGCTTACCCGTTACGCACCCCAGCGCGTTAATCCCCGGCCGGAGGAGTTCATAGGTGTCGGCAATCCATGACATTTCACGTGCGCCCGTACCGTAGTCAGGTGCAGGAACGTCCACTTCGGGACCAATAAAATTTTTGCGGACCAGCTCTGTTGTGTAGCGGCGTGTAATGCTCTCCATCTCACGCACCGAGCAACTATGCGGATTGACTTTTACGCCTCCTTTCGCGCCGCCAAAAGGCACATTAACCAAGGCACATTTAAAGGTCATCAACATGGCCAAGGCTTTGACCTCATCGGCATTTACGGTAGTGGCAAAACGAATCCCGCCCTTTACGGGAGACTTATGTTGTGAGTGCTGGACGCGCCAAGCCTTAATGACTTTGTAATCATCGCCACCCAAGCGAATCGGAAAATTCACTTCATAGACACTATTAGGCCACTTAATTTGCTCAACAAGTCCTTGTGGATGTTTAGTGTAGGATGCGGCGTGATCATAAAATTTGAGTACGTCGTTGTAAAACTGCGTACCCAGCGCATCGTGATTATTCTGACTCATAGTTTCTAGTGTGTGTTACTATATGACAAGATGCAAAATCCCTCAAACAAAACCATCAATTAGGAATAAGTTTTTTAGTAATAGGGTGCGTTAAAGGAGTCTCAAGCTGATCTGTAAGCAAACCTTACCCATGGAATCTCGCTTTTGTTCAAGGGTTATACTAACATAAATCCGTTAGCATTCACAAAAAATTTTGAGGTATGAATGACTCAAAAATCAAGTTATCGTAATAACCCTGCATACGCTCATGCTGCGCCTGACTTCTGACCGTCCAAGCCAAAATAGGTGTCCCTTTGTGCTTAAAATGCGCCACTCTTTTGCTGGGTAACGCATGGATATCAAAGGCTACAAAATCTGGGTTCATGGAAGTATTCAGTTGGATGTAATTTTCAAGGTGATTTAACGGAAACGATCGAACTGAAGGCTCTGCAAGCTGCCCTACACATAATGAAGGACGATGCTTTTTGATCCACTTAACTGTAAATGGATTAAAGGATTGTAGGGCGACAGGCCCATCATAATTGTCCACAAGCCGTAAGACCTCTCGCTCTAGCTGTTTTTTCAGACTAAAAGTTTTCAACTCAATAAGTAGCGGGACACGTCCGTCAACAAAGGTGAGTACCTCGGCTAAAGTTGGAATTATTAGTAAGGTATCAAACAAACGAAACCCCTGTAATTCCGTCTTTCTCAACGACGAAATACGCCGATCTACACCACAAACCCTCAAAAGGTCAGCGTCGTGGAATACGACAACCGTACTATCACCGATAATCCGTACGTCCAACTCAATGGGGAAGCCTGACTTGATCGCCTTCTCAAGAGCAAGTATGGAGTTTTCGGGAACGCGTACATTTCCATCGTGCAACCCGCGATGCGCAATGGGCGAATCCGTTATCCATCTGTTTTTTTTGTTCATCTGGTTATTGTAAAGTTCCCGTGATTGATTGCTCACCAAAAGCACAGAGTAATAATAGGCGAGGCATATCTCGTTCCTACCTTACAACGAAATCAATACCCCAAATTCGGATTCAACCACTTTTCCATCTCTTCTAGGTTATAGCCTTTGCGCTGAGCATAGTCTGCAACTTGATCTTTCGCCAGTCTGCCGATGCCAAAATAGTAGCTTTCGGGATGCCCAATGTAGAGACCACTTACCGCTGCGGCTGGGAACATAGCCAGGCTTTCTGTTAGGCTCAGACCGATGTGTTTTTCAATCTCAAGAATTTTGAACAACGTGAGCTTTTCAGTGTGATCGGGATTGGCAGGATAGCCCGGTGCAGGGCGGATACCCGCATACTTTTCTTTGATAAGCTCTTCGCTTGTGAAGGTTTCCTCGGCAGCATATCCCCAATGCTTACGACGTACCTCGCGGTGTAGGCACTCGGCGAAACCTTCCGCCAAACGGTCGGCAATCGCTTGTGCCATGATGGCGCTATAGTCGTCATGGTCACGTTCGTAACGCGCCGTGATTTCTTCGATGCCATGCCCCGTCGTGACGGCAAACCCGCCGCAGTAGTCCTTGACCCCCGTTTCTTTTGGTGCAACAAAGTCTGACAGACAGACCATTTTTTTATTTCGTCCGTCATCCACTTGCTGGCGGAGGTTGTAGAAGGTCGCTAAAACTTCAGAACGGCTCTCGTCGGTGTACCATTCGATGTCGTCGTCATTGACGGTGTTGGCAGGGTACAAGCCGATGACTGCCTTTGCTGTCAGCCATTTTTTGGTCACGACTTCCTCAAGCATCTCTTGTGCATCGCGGAGGAGTTTTTTGGCTTCCGTGCCCATCTTTTTGTGGTTGAGGATCTTAGGATACGCACCTTTAAGTCCCCACGTGATAAAAAACGGTGTCCAGTCGATGAAAGGGACAATTTTTTCAAGTGGAAAATTGTCAAAGACCTGTGTGCCAAACTGCTTTGGAGTCGCTGTTTTGTATCCCGACCAATCAATTTCCACCTTACGCTGCCGCGCTTCCTGAATCGTGATAAAGTTCTTGGCACTTTGGCGTTTGGCGTGATCCTCCCGAAGCTGTTTGTAGTCACTTTTATAAGACTTAAACGTCTTATCGTAATGCTCTTTACTTAGCAGGTTACTCACCACAGGTACCGCCTTAGAGGCATCAATTACATGAGCAACTACTCCCTCGTATGCTGGGTCAATCTTAACCGCCGTATGAATCCGCGAGGTCGTTGCCCCACCGATCAATAGGGGTTGGGTCATGCCGCGTTTTTGCATTTCTTCTGCCACAAAGACCATTTCGTCTAACGAAGGCGTAATTAAACCACTCAAACCGATGATGTCCGCACCTACTTTTTGGGCTTCGTCCAAAATTTTATTGGCGGGCACCATGACCCCCATGTCCACTACGTCGTAGTTGTTGCATGCCAAGACGACTCCAACAATATTTTTCCCGATGTCATGCACGTCCCCTTTTACGGTCGCCAAAAGCATCTTTCCTTTCCCTTTCTGGACTTCCCCCCGTGCGGCAGCTTCGGCTTTTTGCTTTTCTAGGTACGGAATGATGTACGCAACCGCTTTTTTCATCACCCGGGCACTCTTGACGACCTGAGACAAGAAGATTTTTCCCGCGCCAAA
>CAZNAK010000341.1:0-3488 GCA_964570645.1 uncultured Cytophagales bacterium
AAGCGACCAGTACTTTACAGGCTTGAAAGACTATGTACTGGATATTTCAGCGCTCAACGCCACACTGAAAAAGCATCAGGATAAGATGGTAGCCACGCATCTACAACACGACGAGCGGCTGCAACTCTCCGAACCTTTGTTTCAAAAAAACTAGCCCATGGAAGTCTTAGCAGTTGATATTTGGGGGCAGTACGCCCATTACAAAAAGATTTTTGCCACAACCTCGGCGGTATCCTACCTGGTACCGCCCAAAACCACCTTATACGGCTGGCTCGGGGCAGTGCTCGGATTAGAAAAAGACAACTACCTCGAACACTTCTCCGAAGGAAAGTGCCGATTAGGGATTCAGCTACGCCCCTATCCAGGCCAGGATCAGGTACGCCTGCAGGTAGCGCGAGTGCCCTACAACCTACGCCCAAACCTGAAAGCCGAGGTAGATAACCGAAAGCCCACCCTCATGGAGTTTGTCCGCTATCCGAGTTATCGCCTCTTTGTCTGGCATCAGGACGACACACTAAAAGCGGAGCTGCAAGCACGGCTTCAGGCGCATCAGCCCATCTATACGCCTACCCTTGGGCTGGCTAACCTACTGGCTAACTTTGCCTATGTCGGAACGTTTGAAGCAAGGCAGCACCAAGAGCCAGAAAAACCACAACGCATTGCCTCCCTTATCCCGCGTTCCGTCTTTGAAAAATTTGATATCGAGAATCTCGATACGACCACAGATGACGCACACGAGATCATAGAGCAGTCCATGTACGCCCTTGAAATGGATACCGAGCGTAATGTAACCCGCCGTGATGATATTCTCATTGAGCGCACGGGCAAACCGATTCCTGCTTTTGTAAAGGAGCATTACCGTATCGCTGACCAAAACCTCATGCTTTTCTAACCGATCCATCATGCTTATCTCCCATCCCGACCGTAGCCTTGCGCAACATCTGGCGGCATGTAATGCCATCTCCGAAAAGATACTTGCACAGCATCAGGTAAAGCCAGCCTTTTACGATAAGGCAAAACTAGAGCAGTGGAGAAAGCTGCTTGTCTATTTCCACGACCTAGGCAAGGCAACCGATTTCTTTCAAGCTAAAATTATCAGCATCCTGCTCGACCAGCGCGACGCCCCTAAGGTCAGAGCCTGTTACGAGCAGCATCGCCCCTACATCGAAACCTTCAAAACAGAAAAGCTCCAAAAAACACTCGGGGAGCTACACGACGAGCCAATGCTAGGCTATCACGCAGCTATCGGAAGCTACTTCCTCCAAGCCCACCTGCCCGAAGGCACCCCACTTATCGAACGCCTCATCTTGCTCGAAGTCATTAAAAGGCATCACGGAAACCTCAAAAACTTTGAGGCGGGCGGAGAGATTCAGTTTGAAGCCTGCTGGAGCCAGACCGAGTATTTTGAAGTCCTGAGAGAACGACTTAATATCAAAAGCTATCAGGAAAATATCCACCCGATAAAAGCAGAAGACTGGGAAGCGATTCTACCCTTTTTCAAGCGTCGTAAGCTGGCAAAGTATTGGTCGAAGTTTACGCGAGAAGCCACCGAAGAAAACCTAAGGTATTTTTTCCTCCAGCACTATTTGTTTTCCTTGCTGCTATCGGCAGACAAAGGCGATATGCAGCTTGAAGCCCAGGGAGTAGCACGTAAGGAAGAGTACCTTCGAGAGGTACATACCTTTGCCCCTGACCTTATCCCAAACTACAAGCAAAAGAAGTTTGGCACTTCGCCGCCACAAGGCATCAACAAGCTACGTGAGGAAGCCTTCCAAACGATCGCACAGAACGCCAAGCAGCACGCAAATCATTCCTTCTTTTCCATCACACTCCCTACGGGGCTTGGCAAAACCTTCGCCGCCTACCATACCGCCATTCAGCTACAACACGCCACCCAAAAAGCTGGACAAGGACGAGCGCGCATCGTGTACTGCCTCCCCTTCACTTCTGTCATCGACCAAAACGCCAGCGTATGGGAAGACATCCTAAAGCAACATGAGGCTTACAAAGACCACGCAGCGGACTATTTTGCCGTAAACCACTATCTCTCGCCCGTACTTCGAGAAAATGAGCACTCGGATCAAATTTCCATCAAGCAGGCCGAGTACCTGGTAGAAGGCTGGGAGCAAGATTTCATCATCACCACCTTTGTCAAATTACTCGACGGAATTTTCACCAATAAGAACCGCTTATTACGAAAGTTCCATAACATGACCAACGCAATCATTTTGCTCGACGAAGTACAGAGCATACCCCCAAAATACTACGAAGCCCTAGAGCTGGTATTCCGCAAGATAGCAACGTATTTCGGAACCAAATTCGTGTTCATCACCGCCACACAGCCCCTACTGTTCAGCCCGCAAGGGCAAGCCGATATTCTGGAACTCACAAAAACGGCAGAAAAAGAAACACGTCATTTCTTCGATGCCCTCAACCGTATCGAACTCGACCAGAGCCTACTCCGAAAGCACAACTACCTCCCCATTCCCGAAGAGGAAGGCAACATCTTAGAAGTGTTCGTTGCCGACATCAAAGCGCAGCCCCAAAGCTCTTTCCTAATCATCTGCAACACCGTAAAGCACTCGCAGGAAGTCTTTAACCAACTCGAAGCGCATTTCGGGAACCAGCGTCCCTGCCGCTACCTGTCAGCTTCACTACTGCCGATCATACGCCGCCAAAAAATTCAGGAGATTAAAGCCGACAGCCAAAAACAAGTCCCACAAATCGTCGTCTCCACCCAAGTGGTCGAAGCAGGCGTAGATATCGACCTTGATATCGTGTACCGCGACTTTGCCCCCCTCGACTCCATCAACCAGTCCGCTGGGCGTTGCAACCGAAACGCACGAGAGGGCTTCAAAGGCACGGTCAAGCTCTTTCACTCCGGCAAAGCCAAATACATCTATGACCTTGTCGCCCTCCGAGCCACCGAGCAAACCCTAAACGACCGTACCCAATTCGGTGACCGCATCCCAGAGCACCAGCTCTACCCACTCAATCAAACTTACTTTCAAAAAGTCCATCAAAATATCAGTAAAGAAAACGATGCCTCCCAAGAACTCATCCGATGTATGCAAACCCTACAACTCGAAACCCTAAACGAACGCTTTCGGCTTATCGAGAGCCTCGATTTTTTGTACTACAACGTATTTATTCCCTATGTTCCAGAAGCCATTAAAATATGGGAACAGTACAGAGCCTGCTTCCAAGAGCAAGACACCTTCAAACGAAAGCGTAAGATCAAGCAGCTACGCCCCCAACTGTTGCAATACGTAACCCGCTTCCCGAAAGAAAAATACCAACCGCCCAAAGAGCAGGAAGAAAACCATATCATTTACTGCTCAGACTGGCAAAATTATTACGATCTCGAAACAGGCTTCAACCACAGCCGCCTCGAAGAAAACACCTTAATCCTGTAACCCCATGCACACCACCCTTCTTTGCACCTTGCGTTTCCCGGAGCTACACCTAAGAACCTCTGATGCCCACAA
>CAZNAK010000342.1:0-3477 GCA_964570645.1 uncultured Cytophagales bacterium
TATCGCCGAGCCAATCCATAACATTCATCCGGTTGCACCCGCCCGTTCCGCAGTTTCCGTTACTTCGACACCCTTTTGGTGAACTCGTTCCGCAGCCATTACACGCCATAAAATTTCACTTTTACTTTATTCTGTTCCAAAGATAACGAAAAAACAGACTTCTACTTCCGATTCAGGTCTATGTAGTGTATTTTTGGGAAATCATCGAATCTGAACACTATGCCAATTACTGGAATTATTTTCTTTGTTGTCCTTGCCGTAGTCTCTGCTGGCGTAGGGATTTGGCTCCAAAATGGACGCTGGAAAAGTAAAAAATCGAAATGAAGTCTAGCCCCTTTTTAGTTTTTAAGAAGGGGCTTTTTTTGTGGTCAAGAAATTCATGACGAGTTTCAGCCGTTTTCTCTGACTCAAAATATTCTTACAAAGTATAGAACTTGATCTTACTGATATAAACGACTACATAAGGTAAAGCTAAAGAAAAGCCTTGAAAGTTTTCACGGGCAAACTGTACAGGGCTTTTTTTTTGGTATATTTACCTATAGAAACCTAATGCTCCCCATAGGCTATGCGCTACCTTATTATTGCGTTTTTGATGGTTTTACTCGTCTCCTGTGCGAGTAAAAAAACCGAAAAACCACTGCTTATCGCGCCCACCGCCAAGCTAGAAGCCAAACAGTCCTATCTGAGTGCGCCTTTGGTTATTCCGATGGATGAACTGGCAGAAAAAATCAACGAAAAAATAGCAGGGGTCATTTACAAGGACGATAGCTACGAAGGCGATAAACTCAAAGTAACCGTCACTAAAGTATCACCTTTCCTGCTCTCTATGGATGGAAATCGTCTTTATCACTCGGTAACCCTCAATATCAAAGCGAGTTACAAAGCCAAAGTAGTCGGAGAAAAAAAGACAGATATGACCGCAAAGCTGCACTTTGTTTCTAAAGTCGCCTTAGATGAGCAATGGCATCTGTTAACGAAAACAAAATCTAAAAAAATTGAGTGGATCAAAAAGCCTAAAGTAAAACTTGGCTTCCTCAAAATTTCACTAGGTGGATTGGTTGACCGTGTGATCCGTAAAAAACAGCCTGAATTGGAGCAAAAAATTGACGAGGCGATTTATAAACACGTCGATCTAAAGAAGATAGTCAGGAAAATCTGGGAAAACCTCCAAAAGCCCATCACGATCAATAAAAAAGTCGAAAATATCGCTCTTAAAGTTGACCCGCGTACTCTAGAAGTTGGAAAAATTAGCGGTACACCCGAGTACTTGAAAATTGACCTCGGTATGTCGCTTTATCTCAAAACATGGATTGGGGAAGCCAGCCAGAACTTTCCCTCACGTCCACTGCCTCCTCTGACGCTCAACAAACGACTCAAAAAAGACTTTGACCTGAGCTTGTTTAGTCTGCTCTCTTATGAACGGGTAAACGAAGTTCTTTCCAAGCAGCTTGTTGGCGAGTCGCTGGAGCCTGAAGGGTATAAAGTAGAGATCAAAGATGCCGAAATTTACCCCTCGGATACCAACTTAGTCGTTGCCCTGACCATCAAAGGTGATGCGGAAGGGACGTTTTACTTACGGGGTGTCCCAAAGTACCACCCACAGGATACCTCGCTACGTATTGCAAATTTCGATTTTGACCTAGATACCGAAGAGATGCTATTAAGCAGTGCCAACTGGCTTTTGGGTGACACGTTTAAAGCAGAAATCCAGGAATTGCTCCATCTTCCACTACACGATAAACTTCAAGATATTCCTGAACTTATCAGGCGTGGAATTGCGAATAGTAAGGTCAGCCAAAAGGTGGATTTTTCGCTTCAAGAAATGCAGGTTATTCCCCAAGACTTAATCCTGAGTAAAGAAGGGTTAGAAATAATGGTCAATGCAAAGGGAAAAGTTGCTGTGCGGCTCAAGAAACTCTAAGGTTTCAAACGATGATTTGTTACTAAAAAGGCTGACTTTTCGTACATTACAGTATTAAAAATTACAACAAGCATGACCAGTACTATCCAAATACAAGAAACGTCTGTGGAGCGTATCCACGAAATTTTTGACCTGCAAAAGAAAAACCGTTACCGTGTCGGCACAACAACCGCTAAAGAGCGCATCAAGAAGCTCAAAAAGCTACGTCGGGCGGTACTGGCTTTCAAGGATCAGGTGCATGTAGCCTTAATGGCAGACTCTCGCAAACATCCGGGCGAAAGCAACCTCCTTGAGCTTTTCCCAACTACCAGCGAGCTAAATCATGCTATTGACAACCTGGAAAAATGGATGTCTCCAAAGAAAGTCGATACACCTATCGCGCTTATCGGCTCCAAGGGATATGTAATGCCTGAACCTAAGGGAAATACGTTGATTGTCGCACCCTGGAACTTCCCGTTCAACCTGACACTCATGCCCTTGGTGTCGGCTGTCGCTGCGGGTAACTGTGTGATGTTGAAACCCTCAGAGTTCACGCCCCACACGAACGACATCATCAAAAAGATCATCAAAAACGTCTTTGAAGAAAACGAAGTAGCCGTCATTGAAGGTGCTGTAAAGACTTCTCAGGCGTTGCTTAAGCTCAAATTTGATCATATTTTCTTCACGGGATCGCCGACTGTGGGAAAAATCGTCATGAAAGCTGCCGCCGAGCATTTAACATCCGTGACGTTAGAATTGGGTGGGAAATCGCCTTTGATCGTGGACAAAAGTGCCGACTTACACGTTGCGGCCAAAAAAATTGTCTGGGGAAAATTTATCAACAACGGACAAACCTGCATTGCGCCAGACTACATTTTGGTACATAAGTCCATCAAAACGCCACTTATAGAGAAAATCCGTTATTACATCGAAGAGTTTTACGGAAAAAGTGAGCAAGCCCGTCAAAACTCGCCCTCTTACAGTCGAATTATCAGTCAGCGGCACCTGCAGCGACTCATAGATATGCTCGAAGATGCAGAAAAACACGGTGCAAAAGTTGCCATTGGTGGACACAGCGACTTGAAAGATCGTTACCTAGAACCCACCGTGCTTACGGACGTAAATCTAGCCTCGCGGGTGATGGAGGAAGAAATTTTCGGACCTCTCCTTCCTGTCCTAGAATACGAAGCACTTGAGGAGGCCTTATACCTGATTAACCAAAAGGAAAAGCCCCTTGCCCTCTACGTCTTCAGCACTGAACGAAAAATAATCAATACAGTATTAAACTATACGTCTTCGGGGACTGCTTGTGTCAACGAGGTGGTTTTGCATTACTCACACACGGATTTACCCTTTGGTGGTGTGAACAACAGCGGCATCGGAAAGTCACATGGCGAGTATGGCTTTAAAGAGTTCTCGAACGAACGCGCCGTTTTGGAGCATCCATTTAAGCTTTCTGCCGCTCAGCTCATGTATCCGCCTTACTCCAAAGAGGTAGAAACACTTACAGATTTTTCTGTGAAGTATTTGTAGAGACTTCTTAAAAGAGATACATTCCTGACGCTCACGGGATGCGG
>CAZNAK010000343.1:0-3463 GCA_964570645.1 uncultured Cytophagales bacterium
GCACCAAGGACATCTCAATATCGTAAAAAAGTTTGGCGTGCTTTTCTGCTATTTCTGGTTCAAGAAGCTGATAGATTTGTAGGGTGATATCCGTGTCTTCGCAGGCATATTCTACAATCTCTTCGGGCGGAAGGTCACGCATATTGCCTTGATTTTTGCCCTTTTTACCGATGAGTTCTGTAATCGGCATCATCTTGTAATTCAGAAGGTTATCTGCCATTACGTCCAGCCCATGACGGCGGTCAGGTTCCAGTAGATAGTGCGCAATCATGGTATCAAAAAAACGTCCTTGTAGTTCGATGTCGTAGTTTTGAAGTACCAAAAGGTCATATTTGATATTCTGCCCTACCGTGACAATCTCTGGATGTTCCAAAATCTCTTTGAACTCCTCCAAAATCGCCTTAGTCTCACTGAAGTCGGGCGGACAAGGGATATAGAAGGCTTCTTTAGCTTGATAACAAATGGCTAACCCAACGACTTCAGCTTCCAGCTCGTTCAAAGAGGTCGTTTCGGTATCGACGCAGATTACGTCCTGTAACTTCAAAAACTCAATGAGTTCGGCACGTAATTCAGGAGTATCTATGAGGTGATAATTGTGGTGTGAGGTATCAAGGCTACGTTTGACCTTAGCCTTAGGTAAGGATACCTGTGGCAGGTCTGTATCTATCTGATCGGTGGCCTCTTTGGTACTGCTAAATAGGTTGCCTTGTCCGCCGCTTTTGGGTTGGACTTTTTTGGTCACATCCTCCCCAAAAACACGCTTAGAAAGCGTCCGAAACTCAAGCTCAGCAAAGACAGCTCTCAGTGCGCTTGATTTCTGGTAGTCATTCAAGACCAAGGCATCAGGTGAGAAATCCACAGGAACCTCAGTGTAAATGGTGGCTAGTTTTTTGGATAAAAGCCCTTGTTGGGCAAACTCTTCGACATTTTGTTTCTGCTTCCCTTTCAGCTCGTTCACATTCTCAATCAAGCCCTCGACGCTCCCATATTTTCCGACTAACTTGATTGCTGTTTTTTCACCGATGCCCGGAATCCCGGGGATATTATCTGAGGCATCGCCCTGCAAGCCCAGAATATCGGCTACTTGTTTGGGACTTTCAATTTTCCAGCGGTTTTGTACTTCGGGAATACCCCATTTTTCGGCTTCTTTACGTCCTGAGTAGGGTAGTTTATAAAGAAATACGTTTTCATCCACTAGCTGGGCATAGTCCTTATCTATGGTGACCATTTGCACCTCAAAGCCATCCGCAGCGGCTTGTTTGGCGAGTGTTCCGATGATGTCATCCGCTTCGTAGCCTTCTTTAATGAGCAAGGGAATCCCCATAGCTTCAATCACCTTAAAAACATAGGGAATCGCGAGCGTAATATCCTCGGGTTGAGCTTCGCGGTGGGCTTTGTAAGGCTCGTACTCTTCGTGGCGGAAAGTAGGCCCTTTTACGTCACAGGCAACGCCTACATGTGTAGGCTCTTCTTTCCTGATGACCTCCAAGATCGTATTAGTGAAGCCTAAAACTGCTCCTGTATTTAAGCCCTTAGAGTTGATCCGTGGGTTGCGGCTAAAAGCGAAGTGAGCGCGGTAAATGATCGCCATCGCGTCGAAGAGAATTAGTTTTTTGTCGGGCATATGTAAGGAAAGTCAGATTTATATAAATAAAGGTAATGATTTCTATTCTGTTCATTGATCTGGCTGTAAGCACCAAAAAAGACCCATAAACGTCGCGCTCATAGGTCTTTTTCTTGAGAAAGTTCGAGTTAAAACTATCCTTTTAAGGCATTCACCATCGTAACACCGATTTCTGCGGGTGATTCTACTACGTGAAGTCCGCACTCGCGCATCACTTTCATTTTTGCGGCTGCCGTATCGTCTGCCCCACCGATGATCGCGCCTGCGTGTCCCATACGACGACCTTTTGGTGCCGTCTGACCCGCGATAAATCCAACAACGGGCTTCGTACCGTTTTCTTTGATCCAATGAGCAGCGTCCGTTTCCATACTACCGCCAATCTCACCGATCATGATGATGCCTTCTGTGTCAGGATCATTCATCAATAACTCTATGGCTTCTTTGGTAGTCGTTCCGATGATCGGGTCACCACCGATTCCGATACAAGTCGATTGACCGAGACCTGCTTTGGTGATTTGATCTACGGCTTCATACGTCAATGTACCTGAACGCGAAACGATACCGATTTTACCTGGGTTGTGGATAAAAGCGGGCATAATTCCCACTTTTGCCTCGTCTGGAGTCATTACGCCTGGGCAGTTTGGTCCGACAAGGCGGCAGTCTTTGTCCGAGAGGTAATGCTTGGCTTTGATCATATCTTGTACAGGAATCCCTTCCGTGATACAAATGATGACCTTGATACCTGCGTCGGCAGCTTCCATGATTGCATCGGCTGCAAAGGCTGGTGGAACAAAAATAATGGAGGTGTTCGCCTTTGCTTTTTCTACAGCCTCAGCGACAGTATTAAAAACGGGACGGTCAAGGTGTGTCTGTCCACCTTTACCTGGCGTTACGCCACCGACAACATTGGTGTTGTAAGCAATCATTTGTTCGGCATGGAAAGTACCTTCTTTGCCAGTGAAACCTTGTACGATAATGCGAGAGTCTTTATTAACCAGAACGCTCATGATGGATGGGTTTAGAATCGAAAAATGTGTTTCGCAAAAATAGGCGTTTTTGGCGCATTTCCCAGCTTAAGTTTAAAAACTCTTTACAATCTCTGTAAAGTCACGGGGTTTGAGCGATGCCCCACCAATGAGTCCACCGTTTACATCAGGTTGCGCAAAAATTTCTTTTGCGTTAGCAGGCTTTACGCTGCCACCATATAAAATAGACGTTTGTGCTGCTGTTTTTTCTCCAAAAAGGCTTTCGAGATAAGTACGAATGACCGCGTGCATCGCCTGGGCTTGCTCGGCGGAGGCTGTTTTTCCTGTTCCAATCGCCCAGATCGGTTCGTAAGCAATCGTAATGGATTTCATCTCTTCGGCACTCAGTTCTTGCAATGACTCTGTGAGCTGATTAGTTACAAAAGCGGTATGGATAGCAGCTTCGCGGACTTCAAGTGACTCCCCGCAACAAAAGATCACCTTTAAGTCATTCTGTAAAGCCATCTTGATCTTTTGGAAAAGCTCCCCGGAGGCTTCATGGAAATATTCGCGGCGTTCACTATGACCAAGGATCACATATTCTACGCCATAACTTTTGAGCATCGCAGCAGATATCTCGCCCGTGAACGCACCCTTGGTCTCCGTGTGGCAGTTTTGTGCGCCAAGTTGCACGCGGTCTTGTCCTTCGAGCAGACGCGTAATTGGGCTTAGATGGATAGCAGGTGGACAAAGAACGACTTGAGTAGCGTCCGTTAGTTCGTCATTTACCATATCACGGACCTCGGTGGTCAACGAAAGGGCTTCCTCTCGCGTACAATTCATTTTCCAGTTTCCCGCAACGATATGTGTGGGC
>CAZNAK010000344.1:0-3462 GCA_964570645.1 uncultured Cytophagales bacterium
ATTCGGGCAGACTCGGCAAGCACCTCAGGACGTTTGCGGAAAGACCAAAGCTGTTGTTGCGCGTGCTGGGTGTGTTTTTCAAGATATATAATCGGATGCGGATAATCTTTACCTAACTCAAAGTGATATAAGGCTTCATCCATCGGGGTCATTTTCCAAGGCTCGTGCAAAAAACGTAAAGGTAAACTCTTGAACTCGGGTAGCCACTTACGAATAAACACTCCCTCAGGATCGTTTTGCCACGACTGCTTGACAGGATTATACGTTCGGATCGTGTTTATTCCTGTCACCGAGGCTTGCATCTGAAACTGCGGATAGTGAATGCCCGGCTCGTAGTCCAAAAACTGCTTGGCTAAGTGATGTACGCCTGTCCGCCAGTCCTGCCAGAGATGATGGGTCAGAAAGGAAACAAGCATCGCACGCATCCTAAAGTTGAGGTAACCAGTTTCTGTAACAGCACGCATACAAGCGTCAACGAGGGGATACCCCGTCTTGCCAGACTTCCATGCTTTGATAAATTTCGTGTTTTTAGGTTGCTCTAAGGCATCGTAACCACGGTTGAGATGTTCAAACTCCATACGGTCTTCCATCTCGAACTTTTGAATGAAATGACACCGCCAGTGCAGGCGCGAATTGAAGTTTTTACCGTCCCAGGTTGAAAAACTGTCTGCCTCATGATGAATCATGTGCTGTGTCACTTGCCGAACACTCAGGTTTCCCCATGCCAGATACACAGACAGACGACTGCAATGCTTACGGCTTCCAGTCGGCTTAGAGATATTTTTCATGTAGCCGTTCATACGTCCGTCAAAAAAACTTTTTAAGTAGCGCCAGGCATACGTTTCGCCCGCAGGCTGAAAGGCTTCAGGATAGGTATTCAGAAACTTAGAAGCGCGATATTCGGGTAAAAAAGCAGGCGGAAGTTCAAGCTTGACGGGGGTAAAGTTATTCCAATCGGGGGTTGCTTGGGGGGCTGCCATGTACTCATTTCGGCGACGATTCCAGATACGACGGCTTTTGATTGCACGCAAAACACCATTGGATTGGGACTCGTGCCATTCGATGCCTTTCTCGGTGAATAGTTTTTGTATGCGCAGATCACGATCATAGGTCACACGTACGCCCGTTTCCTCGTGCGAGTAAACGTTGTAAATCGAAAACTCTTCGTCGAGGTGTATGAACACTTCGTCCGCCTCCCCATGAAAGCTGTAAATCTTTGTATCGTACTTTTCGAGTTTTTTGTTCAGGTCAATAAGCGATTGTTGCACAAACTGCCAGTGCCGTGGACTCCAATCAGGGTATTTTTGTACCGACGGTTCAAAAATATAAAGTAACAACACAGGAAGGTTCTCCTCAAGGGCTGCTTTGAGCGGTGCATGGTCAAGCAAACGCAAATCACGCTTAAACCAAACAACATTGATGGGCATTTTCTCTTTTATCATATCCTCTATCCAACTACCCGTAAAATCGGCTTGTTTCTCGGACGCAAATTTAGGATAAAAATACTACACCATCCACTTGTCCAGAAACCAACTCAGCAAGGCGGTTACGACTGCAAACAGCAAAGTGGCGGGAATACCCTCCCAAAAGTTAGCTGTCATTAACCAAGGTAAAAGGTTTAGTACGAAGCCAAATGCAAGCCCGCGGGCACTTAAAGTCAGGTCAAGGCGACGAAATGCAATTTTCCGGATCAGTAACTGATAAACAAGAGTCGCAATGAGTGTAAGTACAAATAAAACGACAAAAAGTAATGTGGTAAATACTAGATTCAGGTGTCCATTTTCAATAATGCCCCAAGTCACGGCTAACGCGGTTATGTGGAACGTGATCAAAAATATCTTTCTGCCTTCTTGGTTGCCTGAGCTTGCCATGAGTCCCATTAGTTTAAAAAAATCACACGTAAATTCATCGTTAAAGCAACGGATTGAAAATTGTCCTTCGTATAACGATAATATGGGATTATTAGCAAAATAGAGAAGCAGAAAGCCTGCTAAAAGCCAGCAAGATATCGCTTGGAAGAAAAATAGCTGGAAGCGTAAAACCACTATTTTTTATTCAGGAAGTTTTGAGTTTGGCAACACAAAAGAAAGCAACCTTAATGCCCTGATTTTGGGCGGTATCTTTGTTGCTATGCTCCGAGAAGAGATGAGTGCCTCTTTTGTAGCTATTACGGCAGGCTAGTGAGCCTGAGATCGCATCTCATAAAACCACGTAAAAAACGACATCCCCGCCGCCATCAAGAAGGTAGCGGGTAAGCCCTTCCAGAAACTAGAGAAAAGTAGCCAAGGAACCAGATTCAACCCTAGGGCAAATGCAGTGGTTCGTGCCGCCCAAGTAATCAGCATTGAGTGGAATCGTATCCTACAAAAGATGATCTGATAAACGCTTGCCAGTATGAACATCATGAACAGTAAGACCACAAACCAAGCAATGATAAACGAAAAACTATCTGCCAGGCTCTTTGCTTCCAAAACCGTGAAGGTAACCACACAAGCTGCCATATTTACTGCCGTTAAAATAACCTTTCCTCCTTGCTCGTCCATTTTTTGTGTCGTTCCTTTATCTTTTAACTACTTAAAGCACATATCGTTATACAAAAAGTACAGCCGCCACCTCATCGGCTGTTAACTTTCCTGATGAGGTTAAAAAAAGTGTTTGTTCATGTTCTTTGATCAAGTGCTGTGCCTTCAACTGTGTTAACTCTTCTAAAAAATGGGATTTGAGATCAAAGCCGTAGCGGTTTTTTAGGTCTGAGAGCCGTAAGCCCCACTGGGTACGGAAGCGAGTAAGAATAAACTCGTTGATTTGGTCAGCGCGTGAAAGGATTTCCTCCGTAGCGGGTATCTCTTTCGCCTTGATTTTTTGTATATATCGAAAATTACTTGCTACGTTTGCCCAACGTCGCTTCCCTGAATAAGAATGTGCGCTTGGTCCCACACCCAGATAGGGCTTCTGAAACCAATATGCGGTGTTATGCCGGGCATACAAACCATTTCGGGCAAAGCTGGAAATCTCATAATGCTCATAGCCTGCCGCCTGAAGTTGCGTACTGAGGCTCAGAAACTGCGCGTTGGTTATCTCATCGTCCAGAAGGGTGAGCTTTCCCCGCTCAAGCTGACGGTAAAACGCTGTTTTTTTCTCTACCGTGAGCGTGTATGCCGAGATGTGTTCAGGGCGATAATCCAGAAGGATTTGTAGGTCTTTTTCCCAAAAGGCAGCGTGAGGTTCGGGCAGCGCATAAATCAGGTCAGTAGTGAGTGAAAACTCACGCTTCCGCAGACGCTCCAAAATCCGATGCGCTTCCGTAGCGTTATGGGCACGGTTCATCCACCGTAAAACGTCCTCCGAAAACGACTGGATTCCGATACTCAAGCGATTTACGGGAAGGTTTCGCTCCAAAAACTGTAATTTCTCTTCCGAGAGGTCATCAGGGTTTGCCTCCAGCGTGATTTCTGCGCCTTC
>CAZNAK010000345.1:0-3443 GCA_964570645.1 uncultured Cytophagales bacterium
TGGAGCGGAGCGCAATGGAGTAGGCTGTTTTTAGGCTAAACCCGTTTTTTATTGCGGCACCTTAGTGCCGCTCCCGCCCGCAGGGCGGGCCAAAAAAAAATTTTTATCAAGTCAGTCTTATGCAAATTAAGTTTTTTACGATTCCTATTTTAGATGTACAGAGTCAGGAGCAAGAGGTTAATGCGTTTCTACGTGCCCACAAATTGCTTGAGGTACATCGTGAACTGGTACGGACAGAAACGGGTGCTTACTGGTGTTTGTATGTGGCGTACCTAGAGTCTGGTGGACAGATAAAGGAGAGTAAAAAGAAAGTGGATTATAAAAATGAGTTGCCTCCAGCGCAGTTCGCTGTTTTTTCGGATTTAAGGAAAGCACGTCTGGCGATTGCAAAAGCCGAAAATCTCTCTGCCTTCCTTATCTTTACGGATGCAGAGTTGGCTAAGATGGCAAAATTATCCGAGTTAAGCCCTACTGCCATAGCCGCAATTAAGGGTATCGGAAAAGCCAAACAAGAAAAGTACGTTGTGCGGCTTCTTGAGGAGTATAAGCAGCTTCAAAACGAAAAAAAGCAGACAAATGAAACGAGTAGGTAATCTTTTACCTGCTATTGCTGCCTACGAAAACCTTTTACTAGCCCATTACAAAGCCCAAAAGGGAAAGCGTGCTAAGAAAGAGGTACGGCGGTTTGGTCAGGACTTGAATAAAAATATTTTCGCACTACAAGCGCAACTGCTAGCAGCCAAGGTCGAGGTAGGTAACTATCATTACTTTAAGGTCTATGATCCCAAGGAACGCACTATTTGTGCGGCTTCTTACTCTGAGCGGGTACTGCATCATGCTTTGATGAATGTTTGTCATCCCTATTTTGAGCAGTATCAAATTTATGATAGCTATGCTACCCGTCCCGAAAAAGGCACGTTTAAAGCCTTAGAACGGGCACATTCTTTTCATCGACGGCAGGGCTACTACCTTAAAATGGATATTCGCAAATACTTTGACAGCATTAGCCACGAAAAGCTATTGTATTTGCTAAAACGGCGTTTTAAAGACCGCTCGTTAATGCTCATTTTTGAGCAAATTATTCGTTCTTACGAAACCTCCACGGGGCAAGGCTTACCGATTGGCAACCTGACCAGTCAATACTTTGCGAACTACTACCTAGCTTACCTTGACCATTTTATCAAAGAGCAACTTAGGGTAAAACCCTATGTACGCTACATGGATGACTTTATTTTGTGGGCAGATTGTCCTAAACAGTTGAATGATTGGAGTGGCGGGATACGGAACTTTTTAGCACACGAGTTAGGGCTTAGTTTAAAATTACAGCAGCTTAATCGAACTCGTCATGGTGTGTCCTTTTTAGGTTTTCGTCTTTTTCCGCATCGAATTGGACTAAACAACCAAAGTAAAACACGGTTTTTGGCAAAAGTAACGCATTTGACAAAAAAATTGAGCGAAGAACAAATCTCGCAAGCCCAATATGGTGTCCAGGTACGTGCCGTATGTGCTTTTGCACAACATGCCGATAGTAAAAAGGCTGCAAGCACGTATTTTTCATCCTGTTTCCTTAACTTTGGAAGAATAAGACATTTGTCGTAGGCTCTAACCGTGTGAATCGGGGCGGTAGTTGGAACAACAACGCAAGGAACTGCCGTTTGTCTAATCGCAACAGGAATACGCCCACGAATCGGAACAACAACCTAGGCTTCCGCCTAGTCTTGCCTTAGCTCAATAGAATGCTGGATGGCTTCTCTCGAACAGACAAATAATCTTTCTACCTGATCGGGTAGTAAATTCGGAGTACGAAAAAGCGAGTTAGTAGCTTTGTCTGGATAGAGAAGCGAACGCCCGCTTTTTGCCGTTGATGGTGTTTTAGCGGAGCGGCATCAACAGTTCAAGGCATTTGTAAGTAATGCCCCCTAACCTTGCCGTTGTTGCGTCTTCTGACCAACAACCTTACTATCCCTCTCGATCACGGGCTTGGAACCTTCTAGCTGGTGCAAGGGGTAGCAACTTGGGTTGTTGGTCGCCCTTCGTTTCACTGCCGACAAGACCAACAACGACGGGAAAAAATTTAAATTTCGTAGCTTAGGAACTTTATTGGCGCCTATTACATTAATAAATTAAAAAGAGATGAGTACACAAACGCAAATTCCATTGGAGGTTGCCCTATTTTTTGTACAACAGCTTCCTACTACACACCAACAGATCATTTTATCGTGGTTGCAGGAAAATAACGAATTGCAAAACGCAAATCCTCAGAGAAAGCTCCCTTTGAAATTTGGTGCAGGAAAGCATTTAATTCATTATGTAAGTGATGATTTTGATGAGCCTTTAGAGGACTTTAAGGAATATATGTAGGTATGGAAATCCTCTTAGATACGCATATTTTTATTTGGTACATAGAAGGGAATCAGAAACTTACTGACAAGTACATCCAACTCATTGAAGATAATTCAAGCATACTTTACTTAAGTTATGCTAGTTTGTGGGAGATGAGTATAAAAAGAAGTCTCGGCAAACTTAAGCTCTCTGCCTCACCCGCCGAACTTGTCCCAGCTCAGATATCCATACTCCAACCTAACGTAGAAGCCTTGAAAGTTCTCGAAAAACTACCTTATCATCATCGAGATCCGTTTGATCGTATGATTATATCGCAAGCAATTTATCATAATATCAGCGTCATGACAAAAGACCATCACTTTGAAGTCTATGAAGTTTCGTTGGTGTAAGGGGTAGTGCTCGTAAAGCCCTTTCGTTCAAGTGTCCACTTGGACGCATCATACTGCCAGCATTGGCTGGCTTTATTTTATACGTGTCAGCGGATGCTGACTTTATCGTAGGCACAAGGGATGACCCTTGCGAATGTTAGGGCTTAGGCAATCTCATATTCTACTTTATGCGGAGTTGCTGTATTTTTGGAGGCATCTAGGATTTCCATACGCACGATACGACCGTTTTTATCATAGTCCAGAATGACACCAGGCTGTGTCTCATCGCTTTCTAGTATCTTTTCCTCCGAAAATCGAATGATAAGTATATCGGTTTCCTGATCGTATCTAATTTTCATAGTATTTTTCGATTTTACTGGTACGGTAAACGGTAATGATCAAATTCGGCTCTTTGATAATATTGACGAAAACACGTACCAAAAAGTTCCTTTCTTCAACATCAAAGTAGCGAATGCCCTGATAAATCACCTTTTCTTGCCCTTCTTGAATTTGCTGACCGGGGTTTTGTACTACGTCCAATACAACATTATCCGAGATACCCCGCTCTATCATTTGCTCTTTTGCGTGTTTGGAAAACTGTATTTCCATGCTTTGATACTTTGTTTATTTCTAAGTTAGTCAAATTTACGCTCACTCTAATGCACGAACTAAGGGGAAGCCAGACCTGTCAGGTTTTGGACACCTGACAGGTCTACCACAACCAGAGCTCGC
>CAZNAK010000346.1:0-3438 GCA_964570645.1 uncultured Cytophagales bacterium
TGTCGCTGCCGGGTAATACAACTTCCATATCCCCTAAGTCCGTAGCCGAGTCCATCAATATTTGCTTAACTTCCTTTGCGGAAAGCTCTGGAAAATACGACATCAGCAAGGCGGCGACCCCGCTAACCACAGGAGCTGCCATACTGGTCCCTTGTAAGTTTTCGTAGTTATCGTCAGGCACAGTAGAATAAATTGCGGTACCAGGCGCAAATAAATCTACTCGCTTCTGGGCGTAGTTGCTAAAAGAAGCCACCAAAGCCTCGTCGGTACCCCAAGAAGATGCACCAATCTCAAGCCAGCTAGAAATTGTTTTTCCTTTGAGCGGCTTCGCGTGCGGAAAGTTTTTTCCCTGATCGGTATCCTTACCCTCATTACCTGCTGCATGCACAAGTAAAACTCCCTTAGACTCTGCATAACGCGCCGCCTCATCTACTACACTTTTTTCGGGTGAGTATGACTTACCAAAACTCATGTTGATAATCTTTGCGCCATTATTTACCGCGTAATAAATCGCATTAGCGATATCTTTATCATACTCATCACCGTCAGGAACGGCTCGGATCGTCATAATTTTTACGTTATCAGCAACCCCCTCTACGCCAAGGTCATTTCCCCGGATAGCTGCAATGATGCCGGCAACGTGCGTCCCGTGACGTGCGTCAGGGCCTTCGTAATTATTGTTACCGTAGATTTTCTCTTTTTTATCATCGAAGTTATCCCCTACAATGTCACGCGCATTGAACTCCGGGTTAAGGTTGTAGTCCAGTTGTTCCTGAAAATACTCAATCGTCTCCGAAAAGTAGGATTCATCCAAGCCTGCCATCGTTATAGCCGCCAGCAATGCCTGCGCTCTTGATACGATAGAGTCACTACTCTCAAAAGAAAGTAAGTCTTGCGGCGTAATTTCCTCGTCTTCCTCTTTATCAAGGTAGGCACGCATCAATATTTCAAAGCGCGCATACTGCTTTTCGATCTGCTGATAGCGTTCGATGTTTGCCTTAGCCGTAGCGACCGATGTTTCAAAATCCTTTTTGACCTCTTGATAAAGGTCGTATTCTTCGCGATCGCGCTTCTTGAAGTCTTTTCGCTCTTTACCTTCATATTTAGGTTTTAGCTTACGGTAAAGACGCGTCATTTCGAGGGTTTCGTGGGAGACATCACCCTCTTTTCCGCCCAAAAAGTTCCAGCCGTGTACGTCGTCCACATAACCGTTACCGTCATTATCCTTTCCGTCTCCGGCTACTTCATCTTCATTCACCCACATAATATCCGCAAGGTCTTCGTGCTCAACATCAATGCCTGAGTCAATCACGGCAACGATTACCGTTTTTGACTTTTTGCCTTCCAACAATTTATAAGCTTCGGGAAGTGAGATACCATAACGCTCGGACTCTTCATAACTCTTGAGATGCCAGCCTTCTGGCACTTCCATTTGTGCCAGAAGAAGTGAGGGAAGAAAGAGAAGACATAATCCTAAAAATACACTTTTCATAAAATGAATTTGTTTAATACAGAAAATAAGAAAACCCGTACTGGTAGCGGGCTTTTTACAATAATTATTCTAAGGTAAGCATTATTTTTCGCTTTCCTTGAGTAGCAAGTTGATATTTTGAAGCTCGTAGAGTGCTACGGGGCGAAACCTTCCTCTGGAGGCCTTGCTCAGGCTTTCGCGTGCTAACTCATACTGCTCTGTCTTGCTTCGAATCATTCCGAGTGCCAGATGAGACATCACCCGTGCCTCCAATCGGACTCTCGGAGTGTTGGCCAGGTCGTATAAAACCCCTTCTGCATCTGTGTATTCTCGGAGTTTAAACAACGACATGGCACGATAAAAAATCACCAATGTATTACTCGGCACACGCGACAAGTATTCATTGGCAGACAGCAAGGCAGCCTCGTAGTCTTTACTTTTAAAATTAAATACACAGAGGTCATAATGAAGTTTTGTAAGTTCTTTCTCGCTCAGCGTTGGACGGTCACTACGCCCGTCTTTCTTTGCTTCATTTTCTTCTTTGTGCTTGTAATGTGTCTTAAGACGAAGGTTAAGCACGCGTAATGTCGAGTCACTTGGATTTGGCTTAAGTTCTTCGGCAAGTGAGTTTGCCTGCTTATTGTCGGGATCCATCTCTTGTACTTTTTGCACCACGCGGTACGCCTTATCAAACTCGTAAACGCTTTTGTAGCCCGCCGCAATTTGGATGTAATATTCCGGCGACAGCTTTTCTACCTGATCAATAAAGTTTCCGTATTTTGCTTTGTCCAAAGCCACTTTTGCCTCCTCATAACGGTTTAGCATGTGGAAAGCGTAACCCTGCTCGTAGTAAAACTTTGCAAAGCCTTCATTTTCCTCTCCCCCAAACTGTTTTACGATAGGCGTAATGTATTCGAGGGCTTTTTCATGCTCCCCGATTGCGTTGTGATAACGAGCGTCTAAGTAATTGAGATCATCGGAGTCAGGGAGGAGTGATTTGGCCTGCTTGATGTGTGGTCCTGTGTCCAAGAGGCGGCCATTTCGTAATAATAGGTCAATGATATAGAATTTGTAGGCGAACTTTTCCCCAATGTCATCGGAAGCCTCAAAGGCCATGTCGTAGTACTTCACGGCCGCTACGGGCTTATCTTGTAAGTTCATGATCTGGGCTAACTGCTCGTAGTTGGCAAAATAGGTCGGGTCAGATTCAATGACTTTCTCGAAGCATTCCACTGCTTTATCGTACTTGCGTGCATCATAAAAACACATACAGCGATCGTGCTGATACTTTACCTGATTTGGTTCAAGCTCAATGGCTTTGCTATAAGCTGTGTAGGCTCGCTGATACTCTCCTGCCGCTCGGAGACGTTCGCCGGCAGCATAAGCGTCAATACCCAGCTGCGCTGATGCCGTAAAAGTTATTACTAGCAATAAGGCAGCAAGTAAAAGTGTACTAATGTTCTTCATAGAATTGGACTTTAATAGTATATTATATCGTTTTCAAGTTGGACTCCAATTATTTAGTCAAGATATAAAAAAAATATAAATTTTTAGCATTTACCCCTCTTTTGGTCGTCTTATTCAAGACATTTTTCTTTGAGACTTACTAATCTAATCAATAAATAAACTTCAATATTTGTTGATCTGATACCTGCTTACGGAGCGTTTCGTAGCGGTACGTTCGCCCAACTAAACTTGCGGCAAGCTTCGTCCAAAAGCTTGAGGAAGACGAGAAGTCAACAGACAAAATACGCCCTCCCTTTGCCACTTCAATTTCCATACGTACTTTTTCCTCCTGCCAAACTAACTCCCGAGAAAGAGAGAACTTAGGGGAACGTCCAAAAACCCAGTCCCAAGTTTGGTATTTTTCTTTAACCAGCCTTTGGGCGGCCTCCCAGTCTGCGGAGGTTGGGGTATAGACACCCTCAGGGGCAATGGACTCACGCAGGTAGTTGCGAAGGTCTTCT
>CAZNAK010000347.1:0-3437 GCA_964570645.1 uncultured Cytophagales bacterium
CTCTTCTTTGGGTTGTTGGTTCCGAAAGCTCGAAAACGGCTTACCCGACACTTCAATTACCTCTAAAGCTCGCACCACCCGACGCGGATTTTGTAAGTCTGCTTCCTGGGCATACACAGCGTCCAGACGCTTTAGGTCATCGGATAAACTTTTAAGCCCTTCAGATGCGAGTCGTTGTTCAAGGGCTTGTCGTACCTGTGGGTTGGAGGAGGGCATGGGGTCAAGTCCGCGATAGAGTGCCTGTAAGTATAAACCCGATCCACCTGTTAAGATGACGGTTTCTTGTTTTTCAAAAAGGTGTTCAAGAAGGGTAAGTGCTTCTGTTTCGTATTGCGCTACGTTTAGCGGCTCGTGGATGCTATGCGAACCCACAAAATGATGGGGTACATGCTGCATTTCTTCCTTTGTAGGACGCGCCGTACCGATTTGCATTTCGTGATAAAACTGGCGTGAGTCTGCCGATATGATTTCGGTTTTGAGTTGCTGGGCAAGCTCCACGCAGTAGCGGGTCTTACCTACCGCTGTTGCTCCCATAATCACTAGTAACGTCTTCATTCCAGCGTCCTCTGAGGTGATTAAAAATTTGTGTGATGTTTCGTGCGTCGTCAATGGCACGACGATGCGTACCACGAAAGCTCAGTTCCTCAGCCTCAAGGGCGGCTTTGAGGGTTGGCCTTTCAATTCCTCTGATTTCAGCATATTGGTGCTTTAAACTAATGTGGCTTTTTAGCCAGTCGGTAGATAAATTATGGAGCTTGCAGTCCTTTTCAAACTGTATTTTATCATAAAAACCCCAGCTACAAAGGAGGTAATCTTCCTGCCCGATCCATGCTCGAAAGTCGTTGAATACTTCGGGGAATGTACGTGCCAACCCTACTTGTGTCTGCGTGATGGTAGTGAGTCTCATACAGAAATTTGAAAGAATAGGATTTTCCTGCGGACGTACAAACTCATTAAACTCAGATACTATTTCTCCTTCAATATTCAATTTTATTGCACCAATCTCGATAATCTCTCGGATGCGATCATGCGTGCGATCTTTCCAGCAGGTGGCTTCTAAATCAAAAACGACATATATAATATTCATAAAACAATTACCTGAAATATTATGGCATTGTTCGTTTTTGGCTTTTCTTTACGGCATTTCACTTAAAAACTAACAAGGATGAAACATATTTTTTTCTTTTTCATGGGTTTAGTCCTATTTTCTGGCTGTCAGAAAAGTACACAACCTATGTCCGAAGCCCCTGAAGCCATCCGTGAAGCCGCAAATGCAGCATTCGATGACCAAACCAATTTTACGATGCGGTTTTCCCCGTATCAAACCTATATTTTGGGTGAACAGATTTTTAAAGCACCCCGATTGGGCGAACCCGAGACCCGACATTTTATCGTCTGGAAGGTAGGCTCTCAAGAAAAAGTATTCGAGAAAAAAATCCGAGGAGGAACCCTGGAGTGGAAATCCGACACGGTACTTGAGATTTTTGAGCCTACGGGAATCCCTATGGAAGGGCGGAGCTTTACTTATTATTATGACCTGACCACTCAAAAACGCGTTGATGAGCAGGTAGATAGAGCCAAGCACTGATTTATTGCAACAATATTGCATAATTGATTTTTTCTTGCTAAGTTTGTCTTATCGTTGCAGTACGATATTTCATGTTACATAGTATTAACTGGTTGACAGATCAATCAGGTAGTGGGGAATCAGGGCGTTGATGACGTTTTGATTCCTTTTTTTTGTTTGAAAAGTGAAAATCTCTAAATATTTATTTTTTTCGGCAACCTTTTGGCTATCGCGTTATCATTAAGGCGAATGTATCAAATAAAATGACGATGAAAATAGTAGCACTTTTAGGACTTTGCTTGAGCATGGCTTGGGCGGTTATTGGACAAACTACACGTGAGGCTTCGGAAGATTTAGGTTTTGTGACGGCAGGAAAGATCTGGTATGCCGACGACTACATTTATGTCAACCTCGTTGATCGGGGCATATTGGTGTATGATAACTTGGATCCGCGCAACCCACAGCGGCTGGGTTTTATCGAAATCCCCGGCAACGTAGATATGGCGGTAGTTGGAAAGACCATGTACGCTAATGCCAACGACGATCTTTTGGTTATTGATATTACAGACCTTGAGCAGCCCAAAGAAGTTAATCGGCTGACAGCCTTGTTTTCGCATCGAGCGCGTTTTGGATCGCAAAGCTCTGGTGAGCTGGCTTTCCGCACAGGCGAAACGCTCCTTCAGCTTTTGAATGGCTCTATGGTATCGGTATTCCAAAACAATGGTAATGGCTTGAATAATACCTTTGGAATGAACGGAATTTCGGGCGGTATGGTTATGTCGGCACAGCCCGCGAACACAGCAGGCGGAAGCTCCGGGCAGGGAGGCTCTATGGCTTGCTTCGCGATTCGTGGAAACTACTTTTATGGCATCGACACGCAGGATCTAGTAGTTTTAGACATCACCGATCCACAAAATCCCGTTGAGTCGGAGGTACGCCGCCGCATTGGGGCAGATATCGAAACTGTTTTTACACACGAAGACCGCATTTACATCGGCGCACAGGACGGAATGTACATTTACAGTATAGCCAACCCTGCTACTCCCGAACGCCTTGGACATTATCGACACACGCGAAGCTGTGACCCTGTCGTTGTAGAAGGAAACCTTGCTTATGTAACCCTACGTGACGGTACAGATTGTCGTGGTGGTGTAAATCAGCTTGATGTGGTGGATGTCAGCGACCCTGCGCGTCCGCGTAAGGTAAAAACTTACCCGATGACCAACCCACACGGTTTGGGTATTGATAACGGAACGCTGTTCATTTGTGATGGGCGGGATGGTCTGAAAGTCTTTGATGCCAGTAACGCAAATAATATCCGTCAGACGCAGCGTTTTGAAAACATCCAGACGTACGATGTCATTCCCATTGCTGCTAAAAAACGCCTCGTGATGGTGGGGAGTAATCGTATCTTCCAGTACGACTACCGTGACACACGAAATATCGAGTTACTGAGCGAAATTGAGGTAAAGTAAACAGCTAGCGTTCTAGCAAATCACGAAGACCGTAAGTAAAAAAACTTGTGGTCTTTTTTTATTGCTGGTAAGGAAAGAAAGACAGGGAAGTAGCACATTTTTTGAACAAAGTTAGCCCTAGAACCAATGCTATTTTAGCCATGAAAGCCACTCTTTTTTCCGTTATCCTTACTGTATTTTTGTCAAGCTTTACGTTTGCTCAATCGCGACGCAACGACATTCCTATCAACGACTTACCCGACGAGGTGCGAAATACGCTAATCGACTACATAAAAGTGTTGAAACAAAGCGAATCGCTCGATGACTGCGCTACACGATTTGTGGATATTGCTGGAGGAAGCCTTGTTCATGAAGACGGTCGTAGTCTTCGTGGTACCGTAAAGCCTTACAGCCTC
>CAZNAK010000348.1:0-3436 GCA_964570645.1 uncultured Cytophagales bacterium
GCGAAGGTCCGATAAAAGTTAGGCCTGCCTCAGTGACTTTTTTGGCAAAGGTGGCATTTTCGGACAGAAAGCCGTAGCCCGGATGAATCGCATCTACTTGCAATTCTTTACAAACGTCCAGAATTTTATCTATCTGTAAATATGACTGTGCCGAGGCGGGCGGTCCCACGCAAACGGCTTCGTCGGCATAACGAACGTGTAGGGCGTTACGGTCAGCCTCACTAAAAATGGCAACAGTTTGAATACCCATATCGCGGGCGGAACGCATAACACGGAGGGCAATTTCTCCCCTGTTGGCGACCAGAATTTTCTTAATTTCAGACATAAGCAAGTTAGTAGATAGACGAACAAATAAACAAAAACTTTTGTAGTCTTACCTTGTGTTTCTAAAGTAATCCCTGTTTCCATGTTTTTTATACTCTCCAAAACGGTTTATCACCTCATTATGCCTTCGGGGCTGATCGTTATTTTTTTGCTGGTTGCTTTTTTTTGGAAACGTAAGCGCAGGCTTTTTGTGGGTTTGTCCTTGTTTATTGGGCTGCTCTCGACAAATCTTGCTTTCGTGAACGAGGTCTTACACGCTTGGGAAGCTCCTGCCAAATCATATTCGGATCTTTCAACCTACGAAGTAGGCGTAGTGCTATCGGGCATGCGGAACGTTCATAAATCTCCGAAGGATCGGATATACTTTTCGCAAGGGTCAGATCGACTCTGGCAGACCGTTTTTTTATACAAGCAGGGGAAAATCAAGAAAATCATTGTTTCGGGAGCGGATTACATTGACTGGCAAGGGCAAATTGATACCACAAAGAACGACTTACGTGACGCACTTGTAGCGGCAGGTGTCCCCAAAAAAGATATTTGGCTGGAGCAGAAATCGGTAAATACAGCAGGAAACGCTAAGTTCTCGGCGGCATTATTGCGAAAGAAGTTCAGTGTGCCCCCAAAAGTACTTTTGATTACCTCCGCTTTTCATATGCGACGTTCGGAGGCGTGTTTTAGAAAACAAGGGGTGGAGTTTGATTCTTTCGCAGCCGATTTTCTGTCTAAAGACCGCCATCGACTTTCTTTAGTGGATTTTATGCCGAGTGCGTATGCATTTATTAACCTTGAGATTCTTATGAAAGAATGGGTTGGGATGGCGTTATATTGGCTCAAAGGAGATATTTAAGCCATGATTCCATGATGAAATGTTATTTAGTTCTTGTGTCTTGCCTCTTTACTTTAAGCACATCAACTTACGCTCAACGCCTCCAACCCGACTCCATCCCTCCAAAGAGTCAAAACTGGATACTCTGGGCAGGGGCTGGCGTTTATACGGGCGGTATGATCGGGCTTAGCGAGCTTTGGTACACAGCGGATCGCGGTCGTTTTCGCTTTTTTAATGACAACCGTGAATGGCGACAGATGGACAAATTTGGGCATTTTTACAGTTCCTACCACCTCGGAAGGCTTGGTTACGACCTCCTGAAACCCAACTCTAACCTCTCCGAAAACACCAAACTTTGGCTTGGTGGTGGCTTGGGGTTTGCCTTGCTGTTACCTATTGAAATCTTGGATGGCTTTGCCCCTGAGTATGGAGCGAGTTGGGGTGATCTGGGAGCCAACGCACTCGGTTCTTTTGCCTTTATCGCGCAGCAGAAATGGGTAGGAAGGTCGCTTATTCAACCTAAGTTCTTTTTCTGGCGCACTCGTTGGGCAGCCCAACGTCCTGAACTCCTCGGGGGTAACTTCTCCGAAGAACTTCTCAAAGACTATAACGGACAAACCTATTGGTTTTCTTTCGACTTACGCGGGATTACCCAGAGGCAAGGCATCCCAAAGTGGCTCAACCTTGCGGTAGGCTATGGGGCAGAACAAATGGTGTATGGAAGCGAGTCGGAAAATCGCATTAACGGATTTCGGTCTTATCGGCAGTACTACCTTGCTCCCGATCTGGACTTTTCTCATGTACGTTCGCGCTCAGGGGTCGTTAACGGCTTGCTTTGGTTCTTGAAAATGGTTAAAATACCCACACCAGGATTACGGCTGGATCGAAAAGGGCTTGCTGTGGTTTTTTTTTAGGCGTGTACCTCGGCTGCCTTTTTCTTTCGTGCCCGCCAAAATAAAACACCTGCTCCTATTGCAATCGCGACAAAGACTCCGCGTGTAGCGTAAAACGAAACCGTATGCCGTGAGACCTCTTGAATCATCAGGACGAGCAAAACGATAATGCCGACCGTGGCTCCGATATTTCCGCTCAGTGACCAGCGGTCTTTTTGAATGATTGCGATGACAAAGCTGGCGATGTATTCAATAAATAGATACAAGAATAGCCAAACTCCCAATAGCGCGAAGGCATCTTCAATAATAATCGAGATAAATAAGAGAAGGAGGACTGCTCCAAAACCAATTAGTGAAAAGCGTAGTAGTCGTCTTGCCGAACGCTTTTTGTCGATTTTTGCTTTTAGAAATTGATCAAAGTTAAACCGAAACACATAGACCAGTGGCATAAATACCCCGAAGAGGAGAAGCAGAACTACGCTCTTTTTCTCACTGTCACTTGGTCCATAGTATATGGATACTGCAATGGAAACGACGGCCCAAAGTAGCCATGCTGTCGTGATGTCGCTGAGGAAACGATAATTTTTGTCAGCTAGCCGTTTTGTTCCGAATGCCACCAGACCAAACAAACCAATCTTGACGATGAGTAGGAAAAGTACCAGACTGACCGCTTGGGTTCTCGTCTGTTCGCCTGCTTGACCGAGATATTCCTCCCGAGAAAAATAGAGGCAAAATGCGGAGAGTACAAATAGGACTACTCCACTGGCTACCCGAAAGCTTACCCGAAGTGGGTTGCTGGATCGCTGATATTCCCACCACGCACCATAAAAACACGCAAGCCCGCCTAGTAGTCCGTAAGAAAACGCAAGTGGAATCACGAGCATCCGGTAGGGCATAAACTGCGCCCAGCATAGTATGACCGATAAGATATTGAGGGCGTGCATAGAGATACTGAGAAAACGACCTTTGGTGAAATATCCGTAAAACTGGTACAAAAATGCCACGGAAAGCAGAAAGACAAGTGTAAATAAGGTTGCCTTTGCTGATAAGTAGGCTGCTTTGGGCTTGGACTGCATAGACTCCCAGAGGTTGGCAGTATTGTAGCGGTTTTTTTCGGCGATGGAGAGCGGCTCAAGGTGTGAAAGGGCATCGGCAAATGTATGATAGGGTTTCCAAATCAATAATGCATTCTCACTCATGACCATAACATCGGGACCAAAGAAGCGCGGGATTCCAATAATGGCAAAGTTTTCTTGCCGCATAATGTCGGGATCATACAAAAAGCCCAAAGAGTCCGTAGCATCATCCTTGGAAGGATACTGTAAAAAAATTCCGTCATAATTAGGCAATATGCCAAGCGTTGAGTTATCAAAATAAGCACGTATGGCATCAG
>CAZNAK010000349.1:0-3429 GCA_964570645.1 uncultured Cytophagales bacterium
GTTTTCGACGCGGGTCAGGTCAGTGGTTTTATAGTCTTTGAGTTCGATGATCCCGAGGGGCTTTTCGTTTTTGGGATGCAGGATAGCGCCGTCGGCTTTTTTGCCATCTTGTGGGTTTTTGAGTTCGGTCGTGAGGTTGTAGTCGGGGTTTGGATTTCGGGTGTAGCCCAGCACATTCACGAAAAGGGCATCCAGAAAGCCCTCCTGAAATTGCTCTTCGTTGGTTTTTCGGATATGCGCCTGCCGTTCCGGGTTATGAAAATAGGCAGTAAAGCGTTCCCAGGCGGCTTCGATCTCCGCCTTGAGATTGGGCGAGTTTTTGAGGATACGGAGTTGCCCTTTGAGGACGCTTTTTTGGAAGAGAGGAGTCATAACCGAAAATTACATTTTGTACAGCATACCTACAAGAAATCGAAAGGTAAAACCATCTCTAACTTTTGATATTTGGAATTTCGGAACAATCTCAGCGTATCTGTAATACGTTTTCTCCTGTGTAAAGAAGCTTATGATGGAGTATTCTTCATGATGTTGTAAAACATAATTCACGGTTAAGTCAGTGAAACGCAAGCAAAACCATTTGTGGTCAAAGACGTACGCCCAGCACCAAGATGTCATCTACCTGCGGATATTTACCCCCTTGTCGCCAGTTACGGAGTGTGTGCCCCAGTTGCTCGTGTTGTACTTCGGCGGGCAGGTGATGGATATCTTGTAAGAGCCGATAAAACTGCTTACGCATGAATTTTCGTCCTTTCGCTCCGCCAAACTGATCTTGGAAGCCATCCGAAAAAAGGTACAGGTTAGTGATACCTTGCAGCGTGAAGCGGTGTGTCTGGAAGCGGCGTTCTACCCCGCGCTCCTCCCCTCCGATCGGAAACTTATCGCCCTTTATGATTTCGGGCTTACCCCCTTCGCGTATGATAACGACGGGATTTTTTGCGCCAGCGACCTCCAGCAGGCGGCTTTCCAGATCAATACGGCATAGTGTCATGTCCATACCGTCTGGGTTTTTGGTTTCCTCTTGCCGCAGGGAGCGACGCACTTCCTGATGAAGTTGGGTAAGTACCTCGCCGGGTTCGGTGATGCCCTGCAAATTCACGATTTGGTTGAGGAGTGCGTCTCCGGTCATGGACATAAACGCCCCCGGCACCCCGTGCCCGGTGCAGTCCACGGCAGCGAGAACAAGGGTGTCGTTTTCCTGACTAAACCAGTAAAAATCACCCGATACAATGTCGCGTGGCTTGAAAAAGACAAAAGACTCCGGCAGAAACTCCTGCACATACGACCAAGCGGGCAACATGGCAGCCTGAATCCGCTCGGCGTAGTTGATGCTGGCCGTAATATCGTCGTTCTTTTTCTGAACTTGTTCGTTCGCTAATTGCAAATTTTCCGCCTGCTGGCGGGTTTCTTCGTTAAGCTGCCAGAGTTCTTTGGCCTGCTCCTGAATTTCGGCTTTTTGTGTCCGTAGCTTCTCGTTTGCCTGCTTGCGTAAGCGGTTTGCCCGCACGAGCAGAATCGAAAGCAGGCTCAGGATAACCAAACCCGATACGGTTGCGATGATAAAGGTGTTCTGCTGCTGGATTTTCTCTTTTTGCAGCTTTTGCTGTTTGCTGAGCAGGTCAATTTCCTTTTCTTTTTTGGCGGTTTGGTAGCGGATATCGAGTTGCGAGATAAGGCGGGTGCGGTTCTCGTCAAAAAGGCTGTCTTGGGCATTGTAGGCGGCGATCAGTGCCTGATAGGCGGCTTCATAATCGCCCAGTTGGGCTTCCACCTCGTGCAACAAGTCATTGATTGCCTGTATTTTCCCTACCTCCCGTATTTGCTGCGCGTAGCCCAGTGCCTGCCGTAGGTTTGTGCGCGCCTCCTCGTAGCGGTCTTGCACCATCAGGAGACGGGCAAGTTTGTAGTGGTGCTCCAGACGGTCGCCGGGACGCTCGCTGCCCGACTCCAGTCGTCTGGCTTTCTCGAAGAAAGCCAGTGCCTGATTAAGCTGTCCTTTTTCCCGATAAATGTCCGCCGTGCTATTGTAAATCGCGTACAGTCGGTCAAAATTATTCAATTCCTTGTATAGTTCCTCACCGCGTTGGCTGTACCAGAGTGCGGAGTCATAATTACCCAGATTTCGATGGGTGTTCATGAGCGGAATCATGCTCTCGGCATTGCGAAAAGTGTTGTCGGTCTCCTGAAAGATTGCCAGACTTTTGCGGTGGTAATCCAGTGCCTTTTTGTAATAGCCCTGTTGCTCATGGATCGCCCCGATGTTACGATAAGCCACACCAACCCCAAGCATATCCCCCAACTCCTCCTTAATCTCAAGGCTTTTAAAGTAGTTTTTGATGGCTTTTTCGTGCCACCCCATCCGATAATACACTGCTCCGATATTGTTGTAGGCAGAGGTAAGCGACTTTTTATCACCGACTTCCTTTTTAAGTGCCAGACTTTTCTCCGAAAATCGCAATGCCTGTTCGTAGTT
Source organism: uncultured Cytophagales bacterium (assembly GCA_964570645.1). GTDB lineage: Bacteria > Bacteroidota > Bacteroidia > Cytophagales > Bernardetiaceae > DAISIL01. The sequence continues at coordinate 2,471 of CAZNAK010000349.1, forward strand.
GCGTTGACGCATATAGGCAATACTCGCATGCATGGCCAGCGAGGCTTTAAGCGACTTATCTTCCAGTGGAACGGCGACTTCCATAGCGGCTTTGATCTGTTCTTCGGCTTTCTCGAACTCCCCTGAGATGTCGTAGATAATACCCAGCCGATCGTGAGCGAGTACTTGCCCGCGTCGGTATTCGCTTTGTTTGGCTAGCGCAATGGATCTTTTAGCGTACGCGATGGCTTGCTCTGGCTCCCGAAACTTGAGTTCCCATGCCAATAGGTTGAGGGTTTCAACTTGGTTGGTATCTTCTGGGTGGGTTTCCAAAGCCGCCTTTAGGCTGTCAATATCGAAGCGTTGCGCCTCTCCTTGCTCGGTCAGGAGCAAAAAGACGAAAAGCGTTGTGATGATGCGTACCATACCTCAAGTTACGTATTTTTGGGATAAAGCAGCCTTTTCTGTGCTCAGTTTTTTTTACTCGTGTGCCTTTACCGACACTGGGGTGAGTAAAATAAATAAGAGCTGAAAATACTACTCAAACATCTTCACCAGCTTGCGCCAGTCTTCGAGTTCGGCGATGCCTGGCTTGCGTAACCCAAAGAACTGCACCATGAGTTCGCCGTTGTTGTCGTAGCATTCGATTGCGGTTACGTCGCCGTCCTCGGTGGGCTTAACCACGACCCAAGCTTCCGTCAGGAGGTCGATGCGGAGGTGCATATTGAACGCTGGATCGAGAACATTCAGCCAAGTTGCCCCGCCACGATCCAGCATCCGAATCGTACGTACCGTATCCTGATGGATTTGGATATTGCCTCGGTTTCCGGCAAAAATCATGATTGGGAGCTTGTCTTTGGCGGCTTTTTCGAGCAGTGGCTCCAGATTTTCTACTGGAAAACGGTGAGTGAACTGCCCCTCAGCCAGCTTGACGGCATGATGGCGGTTTACGTTGTGGTTTTTGAGCATCGGAAAGAAGT
>CAZNAK010000350.1:0-3423 GCA_964570645.1 uncultured Cytophagales bacterium
TCGACGCTCACTTACCCACGAAGAAAATGATCTACCCGCTCCCAACCGGCTGGTTCGTAATGAATCCCGGCAATTAATCGGCGGTGTAACCTCGGGTATTGCTAACTTAGTTGGAGTCGATGAGCTTTGGATACGCCTCGCGTGGGTCGCTGCCGCCACGGGAGTCTCTGTATTTTCATTTTTCAACTCCTCGTGGTTTGTCGGTTTGTACCTAATTTTATGGGTTGTGTTGCCGAGTTCCGATAAGCTTCCTACCGAAGACGGTATTCGTCGGATGTTGCGGCATCCTGAGGACAAGAAAATTGGAGGCGTGGCTGCGGGAATCGCGAAGTTTTTGAATACAGACCCCACCTTGGTACGTCTAGCGATGGTTTTCTCATTGATCTTTGGTGGTGGAACCAGCGTATTGCTTTACTTTCTGCTTTGGGTCTTGATGCCCGAAGCACAACATGAAGACGATATTGTACCAGCCAACCGACCAAAATTTAATTTTTCTGACCTTGAAGATCGTGTCAAAAGTACATTCAATATATCTCAGTATCGGGATGAGGAGCCAATGTGGTTCCGTGCCTTGTGGGGCATTCCGCGTTGGGCGGCAAGTTTGTTAGAGAGAAATCGGTAAAATCTGCACCATATTTGTATCTTTCATATTTAGAGCATCATCCGACTATTTTTGACTTTGAAACTTAATAGATTTTTCCTTCTTGTACTTTTAGCCTTAGGGATAACCAACCTGAGTTGGGCGCAGACTCGAAGCGAACTAGAAGCAAGGCTAAAGGTTGCCAAAGAGGAAGAGCGAGTCGATGTGCTAAATCTCCTTTCGCAGTTATACATTGAGGAAGCTGCGCAGGATAGCGGCAGACAACAAGCGGATGAAGCCGTTTCATTGGCCCTAAAGCTAGATTATCAAGTAGGGCTGGCAGAAGCGTATTACAGTCTGGGTAAATATCATGCGTTCAATTCTGACTTTACCCCCGCACTCAAAGAGTATCAAAAAAGCATTGAGATCAACAAGGAAATCGGAAGTAAACAAGGGCTAATCAAGCCATATAGTGACCTGAGCTACATTTACTCCGAACTCGGAAATTATTCAAAAGCACTTGATTATGCGCTGGATGCCGTGCGCCTGATTGATGAAACGGGCGATCAGAAAAGTGATTTATCGAAAATTCTGGATGAAATCTCCGTGATTTACCAAGGACTTGGTGACTTTGAGAAAGCCAAAGACTATGCACTCAATGCGCTTGAAGCAGATAGCGTTTACGGGGATCGGGCAGACTATGCACTCGGGCTGAATAATCTGGGTGAGATATACAAGGCAGAGGGGGATTACGTAAAGGCATTAAGTTTGTACCAGCGTGCCCTCAGTATTTTCTCTAAGTCAGAGACCAAGCCAGGCTTGGTACGCTATATTTATTCCAGCATCGGAGAGGTGCTTACCTCACAGGGCGATCCCGTGGAAGCCATCGAGTACTTAAATAAAGCGCTTGAGATGGACCAAGAATACAGCGATCAAGAGGGAATAATCTATAATTCGGGGCTTTTGAGCGAAGCCTACCTTGAGTCGAGCCAAACCGAAAAAGCATTAGAATACGCTTGGCAGAGTGCGCAACTTGCCGAGTCAGTGGGCTTTAAAGACTTGCTTCGGGACAGTTACCGACAGCTTGCAGCAGCCTATGCGGCAAAGGGAAACTTTGTACAGGCATTTGAGTATGAAAAAAGATACGCAGACTTAAGTGAGCAGCTTTATCAAGAGAACGCCACACTCCAAATTGCGGAGATGCAAGCAGAGTATGACCTCGAAAAAGTAGAGCGTGAGAACCTCCAGTTACGCGAAAAGTCTAAAATTACAGAAGCCAAAAATACGATTCAGCGTACCTTTTTTATCCTTCTTTCCTTCTTTGGTGCTGGTCTGGTGCTACTCTTGTATGTCCGATTTCGTGATAAGTCCTTGGCAAACAAAGTACTGGAGTCTCAGAAAGCGCAAATTGAGCGTCAAAATAAGGACTTAGCCGAGCTTAATGCGGTCACGCAAGCGCAAAATGAAGAAATCGCTCGCGCCAAAAACAGCATTGAAGCACAAAATAAAGCACTTGCGATAAAGAACGAAGAAATCCAACGCAAGCAAAACGAACTACAAAAGACGTATCAAGACCTCAATTACTCACACTCAAAGCTTAAGGAGACAAATATCGACCTTGCTGCCACCGCCGCCGCCCTTGACGAGTCAAACCAAAAACTCAATCAGAGCTACGGAAAAATTACAAGTAGTATCACCTACGCCAAGCGCATCCAAGATGCCATGCTTCCCAATTCAGAAGCATTTGAAAGCGCTTTTTCGGAGTTTTTTATCTTTTACCGCCCAAAAGACATTGTATCGGGAGACTTTTACTGGCTTGCCGAGGTTGGTGATAAAGTCGTTGTTGTAGCTGCCGATTGCACAGGACACGGTGTCCCTGGTGCGATTATGTCTATGGCAGGAAACGCCTATTTGAATCAAATCGTTCTTTCGCAGCGTATTACGGACCCCGCCGAAATACTGAAAGCACTTCATTCCAATATTAGTACAGCCCTACGGCAGAAGCAGACTGAAAACAAAGACGGGATGGATACCTCGATTTGTGTCTTTGACCGAACGCAACAAGTCGTACGTTTTGCAGGTGCCAAGAACCCTGTGGTCTATGTACAAAAGCAAGTCTATCACCACATCAAGGGAGATCGCGCGATGATTGGCGGGATACGAGATAAAGCCTCGAATCGTTTTACGACGCATGAAATTAAAGTTGACTGCCCCACAAAGTTTTACCTCTACTCAGACGGTTATCAAGATCAGTTTGGAGGGATCAAAAATACCAAGTTCTTAAGTAAACGTTTCCGAAACCTTCTCTTTTCCACCTCAAATATGCCCATGAGCGCACAGTGCGAGCGAATTGAAACCACCTTTGATGAGTGGCGGGGTAAAAACAAACAGCTGGATGACGTGCTTGTGTTAGGACTAACCATAGAACCTTAATCTTTTCCTAAATGCTGATTTACAACGTAACGATTAATATTGAAGAGGAAGTTCACCAAGAATGGCTTGCGTGGATGAAAAAAACACACATTCCCGACGTACTCAAGACAGGATGTTTTACGGACTATCGCTTACTTCATCTGCTTACGCCACTGCCCGAAACACAAGGGCTAACTTACGCGATCCAATATTTTTGTGAGAGTAAAGCAAAGCTAAATGAGTATCAATCGTTATTTGCGCCAACCCTTCAGCAAGAACATCTGCAACGGTTCCCTAATAAGTTTGTCTCTTTTCGGACGATTTTAGAAGACGTTTCCTAAAGGCGACCAAAAATAAAAATCTCGCTACGCAAACACGTATACCGCAATGGTTCGCAACGCCTCGAGCCAGCTGGTTCCTGAGGTTTTCAA
>CAZNAK010000351.1:0-3416 GCA_964570645.1 uncultured Cytophagales bacterium
TCTAAGCCTTCCTTACTTTTCATTGCCTTTTTCCAGACATTCTCATTCATAATCTCGAAGAATAAAATCCCTTCGTAGTATTCCTTTACCAAAAAACGATACTCTGGGTGTTTTTCTTCTAAGTGGGCACGCTCGTAGCGGAAAAGCTCTTGTTCTAAATAGCTTTTAAAGGCGGAGTTTGTGTAGGCGGTCAATGAAGTACCAGTAGGTTGTGGGCGTTGCTCTCGCTCCAAGTACCTGTAAAAATCGCGGAGTTCATATTCTTGATCTTTGATATGAAAGATGGGTTCGAGGATGGTTTCGTCCAGCCGATTGAAGTTCCATTGTCCCTCCAGAAGCATGGAGTCAAGTTGCGATGGCAGTAGGTTCTCAAAATCAGCCACCTGACGATATTCATTTTCTTTTTTAAGTCGTTCATAAAAAAGTCCTTGCCGCACTCTAGAACGAGAGTCGCGCTCAATGCGGGTGCGTAACTGGTTTGCCATTGCGTCAAAAGATGGAACGGGTGTTTTATTGACGAGCTTGATTACATGCCAGCCGTACGTGGTCTGGAAAGGCTCAGAAATAGCTCCTTCCTCCTTTAGACTGAAAGCGGTCTCGACTAAGTTTTCTAGCTCTGGACGCGAACTTGAGGACTCAAAGGGCATTAGTAATCCCGCTGCGGATTTGGAACGTTCATCGTCCGTCATTTCTTTACAAACTACATCCCAGGCTTCCTCCTTTTGCAAACGCGCATAGGCTTTTTGAATTTCCTCTTCTGCATCTGTTGAGTCTTTGGAGACAAAAATATGTCGTACCTGTACTTGCCCCCGGTTTTTCCGTTTCCCTATTATTTTCAGGATATGATACCCGAAGCGTGTCCGAAAAATATCCGATACCTCTCCTACTTCTGTTCGGTAAGCGGCTTCCTCAAAAGGATAAACCATTCGTAGAGCCGTGAAATAACCCAAATCGCCACCATTCACCTCTACGGAGGGGTCTTCCGAGAAGTTTTTTGCTAGTTTCTCGAAGTCCTCTCCGCTTCGTGCCTGCCGCAAAACATCCTGCATCCTCCGATAAACGGCGATGGTATCGCGTGAGTCTGCATTTTCGGGCACTTGCAACAAAATATGGCTCGCCCGAACCTCCTCTAGTGTGCGTTCATAAGCCTCCCTAATCAGTGTGTTAGTCACTTGTTTATCGCTCAAGTAAGAATCCTCGAGTTGCTTACGATAAGAGTTAAACTCCTGCTGAAACTCCGCTGTGGTATCCAGTCCAGCACGTTTGGCCTCTAAAATCTTTAGACGAAAGTCCGCGTATAGCCTCGCGTACTCCTCTAGGCTTTCGTATGTCCATGCTTTGGTGGAGTCAAGGTTATTTTTGGCGTATAAAAACTTGAACTCTTCAAGAGAAGTCTTGTCTTTTCCAACTTCAATGATGTACGGTTGCGCCCAGCTTGTGGCAGAAAAGCCCAAAAGCAGTAGAGTAAAAAAATAATTTTTCATGGTTTGTCTTTTTTTTCCACTTTGCAAGCTATCTCACGGCCGTGAGCGTCTTTAATCACGTAAAGTGGTTTGATATGACAAATATAAATGCTTTAGTTTTATCATGCTATGCAACTTCAAAGCCTAGATTATATCCTGATCGCACTTTTTTTCTTGCTCTCTCTCCTCATTGGTCTTTTTGCGGCACGAAAAGCGGGTAAAAATACCGAAGAATTTTTTCTTTCGGGCCGAAAAATGCCTTGGTGGTTACTCGGAATTTCGATGGTGGCAACCACCTTCGCTGCCGATACCCCCAATTTGGTTACTGAGATCGTCCGAACGCGGGGTGTTTCGGGAAACTGGCTTTGGTGGGCGTTCTTGCTGACAGGAATGCTTACGGTGTTTTTTTATGCCCGACTTTGGCGACGTTCCGAAGTACTAACTGACTTGGGTTTCTACGAACTCCGATATAGCGGACGCGAAGCACAATTTTTACGTGGCTTTCGTGCGATTTATTTAGGCGTACTGTTCAACATCATCGTGATGGCGACGGTCTGTGTGGCAGCGATCAAGATGGGAGAAGTTTTACTCGGGCTAGAAGCTTGGCAAACACTGACGTTAACTGCTCTGGTAATCGTTCCGTACAGTACCTTGGGGGGACTGCGTGGGGTGTTACTGACCGACCTTTTCCAGTTTGTTATCGCGATGATTGGTTCTGTTGGCGCGGCCATTGTTATCCTGAACCTTCCTGAAGTGGGTGGACTTGAGGCACTTATCTCTCATCCAAACGTAAGCGGAAAACTGAACTTTTTCCCTGACTTTTCGGACAAAGAAAGTCTGATCACACTCCTAATTTTACCCTTAGCCGTGCAGTGGTGGAGTGTCTGGTATCCGGGTGCAGAGCCAGGCGGAGGTGGCTACATCGCGCAACGGATGCTTTCGGCAAAGTCGGAGAATCATGCCCTTGGCGCAACCCTATTTTTTAACATCGCACACTACGCCCTGCGTCCTTGGCCGTGGATTTTGATTGCCTTGGCTTCTTTGGTGGTTTTTCCTGATTTGAGTCAGCTGCAAACACAGCTTTCCTTATCCAAAAATCTCCTCAAAGATGACATTGCTTATCCTGCCATGTTGACTTTTTTGCCCTCGGGATTACTCGGAATTGTGATTGCCTCTTTGGGAGCCGCTTTTATGTCCACGATCTCGACCCACCTGAACTGGGGTGCTTCTTACGTGACGCAAGATGTATATCGACGCTTTGTCAATCCTGAGTCATCAGAGAAAAACTTAGTTTGGGTAGGACGAGTTACGACAGTCATCACAATGGTTTTGGCGATGGCTCTTGCCCTTTTTCTTGAAAGTGCGCTCGACGGCTTTCAGATTATCCTCAAAATAGGGGCAGGAACGGGTTTGATTTTCGTCTTACGCTGGTTTTGGTGGCGTATCAATGCGTATAGCGAGATTTCGGGTATGATAATTTCGTTTTTGGTAGCGATTTTCTTTGAGGTCTTTGAGGGAATCAAGGTTGGTGACTACCAACTGCTCCTTGAGGTCGGTATGACGACCGCAGGCTGGCTTTCGGTAACGTTCGCTACACGCCCTACGGACGAAAAAACGCTTCGTAGCTTCTTTAAAAAGATACAACCTCATGCGTTCGGCTGGCAATCAGTTCTTCGTAAATATCCCGATATACAAACGTCCCCTTCGCTTAACTCATCTCCTGCACAGCAGCTCCTCGGAATGGTGTTAGCGGTAAGTTTAGTCTATGGATTACTCTTCGGGACGGGTTGCTTACTTTACGGACAAACGCTGACGGCGTTCGTACTCATCGTAATGAGTCTTCTTTGTGGCTTGGGGATTTGGCGGGTGTTGCGATAAGTCCGTCTTAGTGTTATTTCCCTCAATCACCCCTGTTAAAACCCTTCTTTAAGATGATTCGAAGTAATCGCAATC
>CAZNAK010000352.1:0-3413 GCA_964570645.1 uncultured Cytophagales bacterium
TACAAAAAGGTCGTTTTCGGACATTTACAACGCGCCACGGGCTAGCCGACAATTCCGTACTTGCCGTTACACAAACAAAAGACGGCACGCTCTGGGTAGGCACTGCCTTTGGACTATCATGTTGGAACGGTGTAGAATGGAAGACCTTTAACCGAAAGGATGGGCTGCCTTCTGAGCGCGTAGAAGTTCTAGTTACTGACCCTAGTGCCCCTAACGCTCTTTGGATCGGTACAGAAAATGGACTTTGCCGACTTGAAGACGGAGAAATTAAGCCCCTCAGCATCGCCCTACCAGACTCCGACGTGACGACATTACTTAACGTCTCTGACTCGGTACTTTGGATTGGAACGCCTCATGGCTTAGGCATTTATAATACGCTCAAAGGTCAGGTACGTGTCATTGATCGGGCTGCCGGACTATCTGACGAGTTTATCGCAACCCTACACCAAGACGCGCATGGGACGAACTGGATAGGAACACAAAACGGAGGCTTGTATCGGCTTCTAGGTACTGAACTGGATCACCTCGGAACACAAAACAACCTCAACAGTAATCACATTACGGCTATTTTTGAAGATTACGAAGGCAGTTTATGGCTAGGTATGAACCATGGAGGACTCACTAAGCTAAGAGAAGGGAAGTTCGCTAACTTTGGTAAGCAGGAGGGACTGGCAGCAGACCGTGGTAATTGTGTCCTCCAAACAAATACCGCCCTCTGGATAGGTACATCCGATGGGCTTTTTCGGAAGCAAGGAGATCAGTTTGAACACTTCTTGAAGGGTAAAGAAATTCGCTGTCTCAGTGAAGTGGGCGGAACATTACTCATCGGTACGTCAACGGAAGGACTTTATCAGTTTGAAGAAGGGCAATTCAGAACGCTTTCTGCATTCACGCCAGACTGGGTAGGCGAAAAGGTAACTGCGCTCACAGATCGAGAGGACTTTATATTGATCGCGGGGGAGAAAGGTATAGGACAGTATTCACCAAAGAGTAACCAATTTGCCTTACTTATCCCGAAAGAAAAATACGCTAACAGCCAAGTACAACAGATCTTCGCGCTTCCGAAAGAAAATACCCGCTCTGCTTTCGGGAGTTTTTGGATAGCAACAAACGGCGGCGGCGTTTACAAATATGACCGCAACGAACTTTACTCCTTTACTACTTTAAAAGGTTTACCCAGCAATGTGGCGTACTGCTTCCAGCCTCTAGCCAAGGACTCGATCATGTTTGTGGGTACTGAGTCAGGCCTGGCAGTAATTAAAGGTACTCGGGTTCGAGACCTAAGTACGCAAATGCGGGAACTGAGCAGTGGGATTTATGGAATGGCCATAGATGGAAGTGGAAAAATCTGGATGTCCACCAACCAAGGAGTGTTGGGTGCCAATCCAAGGGAACTACTTTATGCCGAAACGCCAACATACGATTTTTATGATGAGGCCAGCGGAATGCGAAGCAGTAACTGTGCCTTCGGGATGCAGCCCGCCTTAGCAATTAGCGAGAACCGAATCATCTTCATTCCTACTTCCAAAGGGTTGAGCCAGTTCGATTTACGAGAGATCCTCCTTAACGATAATCCTCCAAAGCAACTTATCCATACGCTAATTGTGGATGGTGAGTCACGCAATGTACGGCTGATCTCGGAGGAACAAGTTTTACAGTACCACACCAACCAAAATCGGTTTGAATTTTTATTTGATGTACTCAGCTTTGACGCACCCCAACGGCTGAAAGTGCGCTATCTGCTGGAAGGGTTCGAGGAGGAGTGGCACGAAACAAAAGGCGAACGGCAAGCTACCTACACAAACTTACCCGCAGGTAAATTTACGTTTAGGGTCATGGCGGCCAATGCAGACGGGATTTGGAACACCAGCGAAGCCATATTGAAAATACAAGTCAAACCTTATCTACACGAAACAGCATATTTTCGATGGATTATCGGTATCTTGATTACGGCGATTCTTGCCTCTATTACTTTGTTTATTCTGGGGAGATTGCAGCAGCAGAACGAACGCCTTGAACGCGCGGCGACCAAGCGTACTCAGGAGGTCATCCAGCAAAACCAAGAAATCCGGGAGCAGGCAGAGGAGATCCGAAGGCTTGACAATATCTCTCGGATTATTAACCAAGAAGTTGAGTTTGAACAACTCTTTTCGGTGATCTTACGGCAAGGGGTAAAGCTTTTTGAAGGGGCAGCACGAGGGTTTTTCCTACTCTTCGACCACAAAACATTTGAATTTCAACTTATCCAGCATTACGGGTTTCCCGAAACGGTGAATCCGAGTAAAAACGTTCCCTTCTCGCAGGTTATCAATTACTGTAACCGGGGGGAGTTACTCAAAGAAGAAATCTATTTTATTGATAATCAGGATGGGCTTACGCTCTGCGACCTCCCTCCCTCCAATCACTCCTTGGTGCTTCCACTCATGCTCAACGAGACACTTGAAGCTCTTGTCTTTTTTGAACATGATCGGGCTACAAGCCATGGGGATAAACGCACAAAAAGAATATTGCGTTTCAAAGAGCTTGCCGTAACAGCTTTTGAAAAAGCGCGTTACATGCAGCAGATCGGAGAGAAAAACGAGGCACTGAGCGATTCGCTCAAAAAACTATCGGATAGCATCCAGTATGCGCAGCGCATTCAGGAGTCAATCATGCCACCCCAGGAAAAAGTCATGGCCGAGTTTGCTGATGCCTTTATCCTGTACCGACCACGCGACGTAGTTAGTGGTGACTTTTATTGGGCGCACCGCGAGGGAGATAAGCTGTTTCTGGCAGCTATCGACTGCACGGGACACGGCGTACCGGGGGCGTTTATGACCGTGATGGCAAACTCGGTGATTAGCCACGTGGTTGTAGAACGAGGCATTCAGGATCCTGGCAAAATCCTTCATGCGGTGGATGCCGAAATTGAACACACATTTTCGGTTTCGACGGACAAATCACGGCGCGCCGACGGTATGGATATGGCCTTGGTAGTCATTGATGAGGCGACTAACACAATTGAGTTTGCGGGCGCGAAAAACCCCTTGTACTATGTCCGTGATCAAAAAATTCATCGTATTAAGGGCAGTAAATTCCCCATCGGCAACTCGGAACGCTACAAGCGTAAGGAGTTTGTGACTCATAAGTTAGAAATTCGTCCAAAGGACACCTATTACATTTTTACTGACGGGCTTCCCGATCAGTTTGGAGGCGAAGAGGGGGATAAGTTTTTGTCACGCCGCCTCCGCGATCTCCTAGAAGAATATAATTACCTTACAATGTCTGATCTAGGCACACTACTCGACGATGCCTTTTTGCGCTGGAAAGGAGACCGCGACCAGACCGACGATGTGCTAGTCGTTGGATTCCGATTTTAGTTATGATACAACAACAAGACACCCTAGAACTTCTACAAAACTACCTACCGATAG
>CAZNAK010000353.1:0-3409 GCA_964570645.1 uncultured Cytophagales bacterium
ATTTACCTCCTGCTCGTCTTCATTTTTTGGCTGTTCGATCCAGAACGTTGGACGGACGCAAAGCCCGTAAACATCAATTTTGTTGTGTTTATGTAAGCGAGCAGGTTTTTTTACGGTGAAATGTTAGTAACCAAAGCCGTTATCAGAAGAAAATAAGGAAAAAACTGACTTTGCGTAAGTCTTACAGGTAGAAGAAGATACCGACACAGGAGAACTGTGGCTTGCAACAAACGTTGGAGTGGTGCGCTACAAGGAAGGAAAATTCTCCGTGATCGGAGTTCAGGAAGGCCTGCCAGACAAGATAGTCTGGAGCGTCAGGCAAGATCCAAACCAAAAAAATGTACACTGGATCGGGACAGAAGAAGGAGGTTTAGTTCGGTACAAAGGAGGAAATATCAAAGTTTTTAACACCACAAACGGTAAGCTTCTCTTTGAACTAAGTAGGGAAGAATCCATGAAAAAGCAAGGTGAGAAGCTGCAACGCGCCTTCAATGATTGGGTACAAGAATACGAACAAGTCGATGATGTTCTTGTTATGGGCTTCAAATTAGGATGATCGTATCAGCACATGCTGGCTAAAAAAGTACATGAGAACCGCTTTGCTCATTCTTCCAACAAAATAGGGAAAATGTGTTGCCATCGCTGCGTTAAAACACCAAATAATTGAAAAGAGAATAGACCTCAAGCTACACGTTCGTTAAAGGCTGTTTTGCTATCTTGTGTGGATAGTTCCCTCACCCCACCACCAATTTATACCCGTAGCCCCTGACGTTGATAATTTCCAGTTTGGAGTCAGCTTTGAGCTTTTTGCGGAGCTTGGTGATATAAACGTCAAGGTTGCGGGAGGCATAAAAGTCGTCACTTTCCCAGATTTGGTTCAACATATCTTTTTTCTCGACCAGAACGTTCGGTTTGTCCGCCAAACGCCACAGTATTTTACGTGTTTGTTTCATAAGTCATTATCTAGGGCGTTTAAGCCTGAAAGTAGATATGCAGAATACAAAGACGCTAGAAATGGTAGCAGATGCGTTCGGACAAGACGAACTTCGTGAGTCAGTAGCCGATTTGGGCGGGAAATACGGGTTACATATAATTCTCTCTCGGGAAAGCCTTATCAACTTTCAATTACAGGAAGTGCAAGAAGGTAAAATGCTGCACTCGTTGGAGGCGAGTAGTAAACGCATCAGTTTGTTGTCGGCCAAGGGAGTTGTTAGATGGATAAGCTGCTCTCACGTATTACCAAAAATCCAGATATTCATGGTGGTAAGCCCAGTATTCGTAATATGCGCTTTCGTATTGCTCACCTACTCGAACTCCTCGCGGGCGGTATGACCATTGAAGAAATTCTGGAAGACTATCCTTAACTAGAGAAGGAAGACATTCAGGCTTGTTTGCTCTATGCCTCACGTCTAGCCAATACAAATAGCCATAAAATTATTGCTTAGGATGAACTTTTTGGTAGATGCGCAGCTTCATACGGCTTCGAGATTGCAAACCACGAAGAGCAGGATTACCAACTATTTTTGTCAGGTACTTATATTATTCATGGCGTTATAGATAAATTAATTAGAAACGACGTTAAAAGACTACAAAAGAAAGTATGAGCTTCACAAATTTATCAAAAAAACGTTCCCCAAAAAAGATAGCTACCCGATTTAAGGCTACACAAACCCACTTTGAAACAAGCATTACGAAGCGTGCTTATGTTCTACTAAAAGCAACGGCAAGGTCAAAAAAAGGTCTGCTAGGCTACCTTGTACAAATAATAGGTATCTTTGCAGACCTTTTGGCTTTGAAGTTATGCAAGCCTTATTTGATGATTTCTTGTGGCTTCACGCCAGACTTGTAGAAGCTGATTTCTGTTCCGTCTGCACTTACGTGATATTTACAGAAGTTCCACGAAGGACGATCTCCCGTTTTTTCTTCCAAAAACTTGTAAAGCGCGTGCTGATCTTTTCCTTTTACTGAAATTTTAGAGAACATCGGGAAAGTTACGTCGAACTTGCTGGTACAAAAAGACTTGATCTCTGCGTTCGTTCCTGGCTCCTGCCCTCCAAAATTATTGGCGGGGAAGCCTAAAACTACTGCTTTGTCCTTGTGCGCCTCATAGGTTTCTTGGAGGTCAGCGTACTGAGGTGTATAACCGCAGCGTGAGGCAACATTCACGATAAGTAACTCTTTGCCTTTGTAGTCGGCCAGTGATACTTTATTTCCGTCGATGTCTGCCACTTCAAAATCGTAGATACTATTTTCCATAGGTCGAAATGAGAAGGTAAGCGCACCTACTAACAAAATAGTAAGTAGCGCAAGGTTAATAAATTTAAACATGGCTCGTTTTGATGATTACTCCAGAGATACTGCCTGCACCCAAAGAATGTTTACACCTCTTGCGTAAATGGCTTGTGTTCCTCTAAAATTTGCCACGTATGGTCACCATTTAGTCGTACCGAAGCAACAAAGGCAGTAAAAGGTATCCGCTTTCCCCACTGGTTTGGTGCAATCATGGACAGTACGTATTCGTTGTCCGCCTTTTCGTAGAGGTAATACGTGTGGCTGATAACGGGCTGAAAGTTCATTTGGGAAGCATAAATAAGCCGCGAAATCTCGGTACGCCGCTGTATGGCTTTTGCCTGCTTAGCCAATACCTCAATCTGTTCCTGAATCTGTCCCATCTGAATATCCGTTTGCTCTTCCATGGCTGCGAGCGCACGACTGACAATCTTTCCGCGCTTGGTGGGTTTGATCGCTGGCCCACTTACGGAGTGCCCATAGGGTAGCGTACCTGGATTCTCGGCAATCTTATCCTTGTCAATGGGATTTACGAAAGGCTTATTTTCTGACTTATCCATACATTTCAAACCGCTGGATTGATAAAATAGTTTGTCAGTAGTGAGTGTCTTTGAACTAATCTGCGCTCAAGGCCTCAACAGGTGGGAGCTTTGCTGCCTGATAAGCGGGAAAAAATCCAGCCAAGGCTCCCGAAATGACTAAGATTAATATACTCGTCAGGGCAATATAAGCGTCTAACTGAGGATTACGAAAATAGCCCGCACCTCCCGAGCCAAGGGCTTGTTCGAGTCCAAAAAGCACCAGTAAACCAAAGGCAAGTCCGCTAAATCCTGCTAAGGCAGTGATAAAAATAGCTTCCTGAACGACTAAGCTAATAATTGAGGCAGGCGTTGCGCCCAAAGCCTTCCGAATCCCAATTTCTTTGGTACGCTCTTTCACGATGATGAGCATAATATTACTCACCCCGATAATACCAGCTAAAATTGTCCCTATGCTGACAAACCAAACGAAAGTGCGGATACCCAAAAAAAGATTCTGAAATTTCTGAAACTGTTTTAGGGTGTTTGAAGAACGAATGGCACGGTCATCCTCGGGCGCTACGCGCATTCGTTCAGCGAGT
>CAZNAK010000354.1:0-3404 GCA_964570645.1 uncultured Cytophagales bacterium
CCGCGAACTCATTGCCGCCACTCGGGAAAAACGCTCCTTTTTTGAGCAAGTCCGACACTTTTCCGACGGGGTTTACCAAAAAGTCAATCGTAGAAATACGGTTAGAGTCTGCAAAACTAATGGCCATATTACTGCACTGGATGGAATTTAGTCCCTGCAAAACACCTTTTTGCTCGTCGATCATAAAATAAATGGACTCACCGTTTCCCTCCACGTAAACGCTATCTACGTTGCCGTCCTCAAAAAATGCGGTCATATCCCGTCCTTTGATCTGGTTGTATTCAGAGAAGTAATTCTCCGAAACGACAAATGCTTTGGCGGTCATGTCTAGGCGATGAATTTTTTTATCTTGCATCTGCGCTTTAATAAAATCCGCCGTGAGTTGATTTTCGCCTGACCAAAGCACGGGATCATCGTGGAAGGCGATGGTAGAGTCTTTCAGGTCATAAAACAGCGAGTCGCAGATACCTTGTAAGTCGCCTTTGAAGATGCGGACATTGTAGTAGGCTTTCAGGAATCGCTCATTGCTTAAAGAGTCATCGCGGGCAATGAGCGTATCGGCAGCCAGATAAAGTGTGTCTTCTCCCATCGGACGCACTAGCAACGAGTTCCCGAAAATGTCAGCGTTTTTGTTTAGTCCGTTATAAAAACCTTCGTCCCCGAAGATGAACATATTTTCTTCCTTGACGAACATCCTCACATTGCCATCTGCGTAGCCTTTTTCGGTGACGTTATCGTAGTCAAAAAAGTCTGCCTCGATGACATATTCTGTGTTTTCGACACGTAGTTGTTCGCCTTCTCGTCCCTTAATTTTTGAGGTACCAAGCAATGTGTTAAATTCGCTGCCTTGTTCGGCGATAATCTCCCCGTCGCGGGTTTTGATGCGCGTTTGAGCCTGTACGACGGCAATATTGTTGTTGGTGTTGTAATCTAAGCTATCGGTTTGGATGTCTGTACCTTCGCGGTCTCGAATGCGTACGTTGCCTTTGAAGGAAGAAAGTTTTGTTTCGGTGTTGTAATACGCCCGCTCACTACTCAAGTTGGTGCTGTCATCTTGTACCGTTCCGCCCTTAAAATAGGAGGCTTGCTTGGTGGGCAAATGGTAGTCCATGTGGTCGGTTTTGACCAAAATATGCCCGTCGTCAAGGACTACATTGCCACGAAGTTGTGCCAGACGGGTGTTTCCATCATAATAGAGTGTATCCCCTGTCAGGTTGACGCTGTCGTTTTCGATGAAACGAATGCTCCCCTTAGCCACAATTTTATTTTCGGTCAGGTACTGAAAGGCAGAGTCACAGAACATAATCGTATTTTTTTGCTTGAATTTTACCTGTCTTAGGCTGTCTCGGGTCACGAGACGAACTTTTTCTTTTCCGCCAAACACATTTTGTTCTAGGGTTTGGGCGTACAAAAGCTCAATCAAACGGGGTGGTTCTGCTTCCGTGGTATCTACCTGAGCAGATAGCGACGTGCTGAAGGCCAGACATAGTAAAAAAACGTACCAAAACTTCATAACCGACAAAGTAAGGACAAATTCGGGGAATACTTCACCTTTTAAGAAACCAATACAAGGTTTAAGAGCTAACGGCTATTTGGAATGTTATTTCTTTGCGTCAATCTTTTTCTGTCCGCACCTGTTTTGTTAAATTTGTCAGCCAAACAATTCTAACCACGCATGAAATTTTCTGAGATCACACAGTCTGATATTCCTTTACTTGTGGACTTTCACGCCGAGTGGTGCGGGCCTTGCAAGATGCTTGCTCCTACGCTCAAGGAAATCAAAAATGAGTTAGGCGACCGCATCAAGGTCATCAAAATTGACATTGATAAGAATCAACAACTAGCGCAAAACTTACGCGTTCAGGGCGTTCCGACGCTGATGATCTACAAAAACGGCGAACTCAAATGGCGGCAATCAGGCGTATTGCCCAAGCATGAGTTACTAAAAAAGATCACCTCTTTTGAGTAAAAAAGGTAGCTACTGGATTACGGTCACTTTAAATGATCCCTTTGTAGCTTTTCTGCCGCAATAATTCCGCTCAAAACTGTCCCTGGAATACCCTGCCCTGGATAAACCGTATCGCCGCAAATGTACGCCCGCTTACCGTCCAGCCGTGCGTCTGCCATTTGCCAAGGTTTAATTTTGAGGTACTGCGGATAGCCTCCCACAAAACCAAAAGCGCGCTTCGTCCATTTCTCCCACGCGGCAGGCGCAGAGGAATGCGTGTAGCGGATTTTATCCTCCCGAATAAGACCATGGGCGTGGAGCGTCTGAATGATCTCACGCTCGGCTTTCGCTTTGTCGAAGTTCTCGAACCGTGTAGCGGGGTCGGGAACATGAGTCGAAATCGAGGCTACGCGATGCCCCGCCTCCTTGCTTCGGGTCTCGTCCTCCCCATGACTCAGGCTAAGGAAAATACTGTGTGACCCCGTCTCCGCAAGCGGCTCAGGGAGATGAAGTTGGTAATGGATTGTCTCGTACTCCCGAAAGCGCTCAAAGCCAATCCCCATCTGAAAGGCACTGTTCAACTGGGGGGAGTCCATCAGTTTGTGGTCATATTTTTTAGAATATCCGTTGGGATAAATATCTAAGGTATTGTTGAGTGGAATCCCCGAAATCAAATATTTTGCTTCAAAAATTTCTTTACGCTTACCAGGGATTCGATATACGCCCTCTTCCAGCTTTACCTCTTTGACGGGCTTTCGGTAATGGATTTCCCCGCCTTTACTTTCGATATACGCCAAAAGCGGGTTGATAAGATTGATTAGCCCACCTTTCATGTAATAGTTACCGTAGTTGGTATAACAAAGTGCTGTGGCTCCAAAGAGAACATTGACCTCGCCGATGTGATTTTGTGCCGTGATTAACAGTTGCTCGTTACAAAAATCTACAAATTTCTGATTGTCAAGTAAGTCGTATTTTTTAAGTAGCCACTCCGTTGAAAACAACGCCCAAGGCGCGAAGCGAAACTGTTCGAGGTTCGCGTTACGAATGTTTCCCCATAAGTCCGAAAGGCGAGTGGGCGGAAAGGTAGTTTGCTTGATCGACGTACGCCAGACAAATTGACTCACCCGATAACAAAACTCCCAGAAAGCACGCTGGTTTTTCTTTCCGAAGGCACGCTCGGCTTCCATAATCCACTGTTCCAAGTCCTGATGACGCTGAATGGTAGTTCCGTCCGAGAGGCGCACTTCCATAGGTAAAGAAAGCTGTATAGGGTTAATTTTGAGTCCAATTTCGTCCAAAAGATGCTTCAAGGGCATGGACTCATCCAATCCAACCAGCGTAGTTGCACCCGACTCAAAGACGTAGCCGTGCCGCCAGTATGAGCTTGTACACCCCCCGGGAAGATAATTTTGTTCTAAAATGCCTATTTTGAGACCACGTTTGGCAAGTAAACTGG
>CAZNAK010000355.1:0-3398 GCA_964570645.1 uncultured Cytophagales bacterium
AAATATCTTCGTTTTTGTTACTAACCATACCGGGGAGTAAATAAGCAGCAAAAGCCATCGCGCTTTCTTCACTAGGGCGCAGCGACCATCCTTTGAGTGGATCTGTTTTTATTTGTAGCTCTTTACCGTTTTCTGTCTTTGCCGTTCCAGTGTAGTAGTAATTATCTTCCGTTTCGAGGACTACGGTATCAATTTTATTGGCTCCGATGATCGCTTCGATCTGAAAGTCTGTGTAAACGTTCATGTCCCCTAGTTCTCGCTTGGGCATCCAGCCTTTCGTTAGGTCAAGCTCAATGTCGATCTGCTTTCCGCCTTCAAAATAAACCACGCCCTCAAACTCATTTTTGCCTGCGGGTTCGAGGGTGATTTTTTCAGGTTTTACCCGAAGGCGCCCCATCACGTTTCGGGCCAGTGCTGACTCTATGGTCTCGCGCCAGATGATTTCGGGAAGATCATATTTATTCATCATCACTCGGGCCACTACCTCAATTTCAAAATTCTCTTTTCCCGTCATTTTGACGCGGTAAAGCTTCGTATCGGGCTTAATGTCTTGGAGTAGAATGGTATTGAGGGTAACATTTTCCTTTGCGTTGGCAAACGTTACGCTCTTGAAGGACTCCACTTTGAGAATCTTTTCGAGTCCTTGCACCGCCTCCCGGAGCACTGTTTTTTTAATCGTTTCTTCACGCTCAAAGTAGGAAGGCGGAAGGTATTTGATTCGACTCTCAATGCCCGTCAGAATGAGTGTATCCGCTGCATACGAAACTTCAAATTGTTCAGTGGCCGCCGTAGAGGATATTTCGATCATGTTATCTTTGACAAATTCATACTCCTTTTTGACAACCTGATTATAGATCGCCTGCCCCTCGTCTGTAAATGTAATCGTGGAACGCCCGTCGTCTAGGCTGATCCAGGTTTCGTGCAACCGCTGCTTTCCGCAGGCAGTCAGCAGATAAGCAAAAGCTAAAAGATAAAAAAGTCGAAAAAAAGCATTCATAAGCGTTTGATACTTTGTTTGAGGCAAAATTACAGATTTATATTACCGCCGACGGGGAAAAAGTGTTAAACGCTCCGTAGTTCTTCTTAAAAAAGTGCATCTTCGTTGTACAGCGAAAGAATACCACACATGAAAAATTTTTATACACTTCTACTAAGTTTCATCTTTGTGGGGCTTGGTATTCCCAAGACCTTGGCTACCCATATTGTGGGAGGTGAACTCGAACTTACTCACATTGAGGGAACAATTTATCGGGCGGGGCTAATTATGTACTTTGATGCCGTTAACGGAAACCCGGGGGCCATCGACGATCAGGTAACTGTACATGTTTTTGATAAACGAACAGACGAGCTAAAAGTTAGTGTCTCCTTACCCCGTATTTCGGATCAGTTTGTTGAATATACGAATCCCTCCTGCGCAGTCGGTGATCTAGTGACTCGTCGCATTGCCTACGCACGCGACTTTAACCTACAACCCGATGAGTATGCCGAGCCACAGGGTTACTACATGGTTTGGGAGCGTTGTTGCCGAAACGGTACTATTGACAACATCATCAACCCCGGTGACGTAGGGCAGGCTTTTTATTTAGAGTTTCCGCCGCTCATCCGTAACGGGCAACGGTTTATTAATTCATCACCCCAAATTTTCCCGCCGCTGAGTGACTACGCCTGTGCGGGGCAGCCTTTTACATTTAATTTTAGTGGAACGGACGCGGACGGAGATTTTTTGGTCTATCGCTTAAGTGCTCCAATCGCGGGAAACAGCCGACCTAGCCCACCTGAGCTGATTCAGCCCGGCCCTATTCCTGCTCCTTACGATCCCGTACGTTTTGTGGGAAGAGTGAATGTAAACAACATGATTCCCGGGTCGCCTCCCCTGAGCATTGATCCTACTACGGGTTTTATCGGTCTGACGGCGAATAACCCCGGGCTTTATGTATTTGCCGTAACGGTGGAGGAGTTCAGGAACGGGCAAAAAATTGGTGAGGTACGACGCGAGTTCCAACTTTTGGTCTTGGATTGTCCCTCGGCTAATATCCCGCGTCTGCGCTATGTCCCCGAAGGCGAGACCAGTGCCTACGACGAAGGCGATGTAATTACGCTCAAGCCCGGCGTAGAAAATTGTGGGGAACTCACTATTCGAGATATTGATCCGAATACGGTTATTGGTGGAGCAGTACTACCGATCAACTTTGGTGATGTCGGCGAAGTGCTGGCTACATCTGCTGAGTTTTCGGGAACGCTGGATGGGGAAGGCGATCAACTTACCGTGGAGTTCTGCCTTGAGGGATGTCCAGATCCTAGTGTACCGCAGTACGAACTTCAGATTATCATTGGTGATAATAGCTGCGCTGTACCACTCTTTGATACCCTGAATGTTTTGGTAGAGTTTGAGGAACTCGAAAATATCGAACCTGTAATCACTTCCAATGTCGCGGCAGACCCACCCGAAGGCGAGGAGTGTCTGCAAGCTGAGGTATTCTTGGGAGATTTGCTTGAGGTAGATATTGTCGGAGATGACGGCAATGCCGATACCATCCGACTCAGTGCCGAAGGGCTTGTCAACGGAATGAGCTTCCCAACACAAACAGGGCTGCCGCCGTTGACCAATACGTTTTCGTATCGCCCTGGCTGTGATGCACTTCCAGAAGGGGAGGACTCCGTTTTACAGCGTGTGGAGTTTTATGTTGAAGACTTAAACCCTTGTTTTCCCTCTACTTTTGACACGCTCTGTCTGGACGTTCTGGTCAAAAATCGCGTTATCGTGAACGTGCCGCCAGAGCTTTCGGCTGGTTTAGAACAAGGTGCGGACAGTGTGTATCGCGGGTCTGTGGTTGTGGGCGAAGCCTTTAATTTTGAGGTATTAGGGCAAGATGCCAATGGCGATAGCCTAGCCCTAGAGCTCTTTGGTGAGGGTTCTGACCCAGCCGCACTTGGTGTGACGCTTGCGCCAAGAGGTGGTTTTGCCCCGCTTTCGAGTAATTTTGCTTGGCAAACCGACTGCCAAGATGTAGATGACTTTGAAACACCCAAAGCATACGAGTTTGAGATTATCGTAACCGATTTTGACTTCTGCGGAGAGCCGCAAGCACAGGACACCATCCTTTTGGAAATTACCGTTATTCCGGAACCTAATACGGCACCTGAACTGACGACAAATTTTACCTTCGATGCAGCTACAAATACCTTCTGCGATACCATCCGAATCACCGAAACACTCACGTTTGACGTTTTTGGAGACGATGCGGAGGCAGACAGCTTACTTATTACGGGGCAGGGCGTAGGCTTTAACTTTACTGACTTAGGAATGGAGTTTTCATCTGTTTCGGGACGACCTACCTTGAGTGCACCTTTCCGCTGGGCGACCTCCTGCGAACAAATCGGTTTGATTGAGTATGGAC
>CAZNAK010000356.1:0-3390 GCA_964570645.1 uncultured Cytophagales bacterium
GAACGCGGAATCACGGAAGCAGGAAAGATTCTGGATCAGTTACATTTGGGCGTACAAAACTCATTGCGGCAGGGGCAGCATCAAATTGAAGACGGTATGGATGTCGCGCTCTGTGTCATAGATTTCAAAAAAGCACAGTTAGCGTTTGCGGGGGCAAAAAACTCACTCGTCTGGATTGAGGAAGGTGAAATTCAAGAAATCAAAGGTGATAAGCACTCTATCGGTGGATTTAAAGCGTACAAAAAGGCGCGTCAGCCCTACAAAACTCATTACGTGCCACTGCATTCCAGCCGAGGAGAGCCTAGTGCGTTTTTTATGTTTTCGGACGGCTTTCAGGATCAGTTTGGGGGACCGAAAAACCGTAAATTTATGAAAGGGAAACTC
Organism: uncultured Cytophagales bacterium; assembly: GCA_964570645.1. GTDB lineage: Bacteria > Bacteroidota > Bacteroidia > Cytophagales > Bernardetiaceae > DAISIL01. The sequence goes on from CAZNAK010000356.1 coordinate 385, forward strand.
AAAAAACTCCTTCATCGCATCCACAAGCAAAGCCCAAAAGAGCAAGTCTATCAACTCAGGAAAGCGTTTGAGGATTGGAAAGTACGTCGCCCACAGACAGACGATGTGCTCGTTGTGGGTTTTCGGATGAACGACGACCTCATCTCACACCTGGAAGGAGGACGAGATGATTAAAAAAATCGTATTACTCATTGTTATTGCACTGTTCATCTGGACTTTAGCTGGCTACTTAGCAGCAAAATTCCTGACTCGAACAAACCAAGTGCTGAGCAAAGATATTGACTCACTCGAAGCGCATCGTGTCAAACACTTAGCCATTTCTACCGAAGATCGCGTGAGGGTCTCGGCATGGTTCATTCAAAACGGAACGGATAAGGCGGTCATACTTCTCTCAGGAATTAGAGTTGATAAGACAAGGCAACTAGAACGAGCAAAGTTCTATCTAAAAAAAGGCTATGCTGTCCTTATGCCAGACCTACGGGGTACGGGAAAAACCAAGGGAAACTTCGTTAGCTTCGGATGGCACGAACGCAAAGACCTTATTGCCTGCTTTGAGCAGCTTAAAGAAATGGGGTTTAGGAAGATTGGTGCTAACGGACAATCTCTGGGAGCAGCTACGATTGTTTATTCCACGAAATCACACCTTGATTTTGACTTTATCATCTTGGAGTCTTGCTACGATAACATTTCCAATGCCCTGAAAAATAGAGTCCGAAACTTCCCGGCACCGCACTTTTTGTATAAGCCGGCTACTTTTTTTACGGGAAAAATCATTAATGCTGGGCAGGAGAGCTTAGTACCTGATCAGATCATTACCCAAATTCAATGTCCGACCTTAATTGTGGCGGGTGACTCAGAGTTCCAAATTCGTACAGCGGAAACCGAAAAGCTATACAATAACTGTGGTGCAGAAATCAAGCAGCTACACTTTTTTAAAGGAGGCAAACACGAAGATTTTTATGCTCGGTTTCCTACGGAGTTTGAGGAGGTAGTGAGTACATTTTTGGGTCAGCTACCGAAATAATCAACTCCAGGGACGGCACGCGCTTATTTCTCGGCGATGTAAAGCTGCTTGATGCGCACCATCGGACCTGGACAATAGCTCGCGTGGCAGTTCATACACGCCTGAACCATCAGGTTGTAGTCTCCTTTGATGAGTTCTTTATCGCCCGTTTGCTGTTTTTCGTATAGCTGATCCATGCGTTTCAAGAAAGCCGTTGACATGGCTTCAAAACTTTCATCGCGTGTATCGGCATCGGTTGCCTCGGCGGTATGGATTGCGGCAAACTTCTCGCGGTAGTCCTCGGGAATACGCCCACTCTCGATGGTTTTTTTCATCGCGTCCGCATCATCCCACATATGACGCATTAAGAGCGCGAGTTCGCTGTCGTCATTAGGAGACTGTACGCTAGGTGGTGCTTCCTTGAGTTCTTCCTTTAGGCTTTTCGCTTTTTTCTCCTCTTGGCAAGAAATGCCCAGCGTGGTGAAAAAGAATAATGCAGCTAAAAAAAATAGCAGATTTTTCAATGTTCTGTTTGTTTAATCTTATAGGGTAAATTTAATAATCAATACTGGCCACCGAGATTTTACGCACTAACTCCTTTCCCTTGATATTGCTTAGCGAGTAAGTTCCACTGCGGACAAAGGTCTCTCCAGTACGCAAGGGGGGATCGTCTGAGGCGACGATGTAGAGGTCTTTGATCTCTATCGGGTCACTTTTTCCGCTTACATACCAAAGGAAGCGTAATTTTAAGCCTTTTATCGTTAACGCACCCGTATTTTTAACTTCTAGGGTGTTTTTGTAATAGCCATTTTCGCCACTATAAGCGGTGATACGTTCAAGGCGCGTCCGAATTTCGAGGTCAATATTGGCAGGTTGTGACACCTCCCAGGTGTAATCGGTAAGCGGCGAGGGGGCAAGCCCAGTAGCTGCCGCTTCTTGTGCAATGGACTCAATGCTAATCTCTAGGCTATGAATATCCATACCCCGTTCGTCGTAATCGCGGTGCGTAAAGGTCATTAAGTCTCCAGCGCGTGCCACATCGTCGTTTCTTTCAATGATTCGCTCGCTATCTCGGTATAGCTCTTTGCCATTTTTACCCAGCCCCTTAATGATGAGATATAGGTTTGAGGTGTTTTTCGTGGGCGACATTAATGTTCCGTTCAATAGCCAGCCCGTACTTGTGCCGTAATTATCCCAATTTGCAGTGGATTTTTTGAATACAAGGTCGGTGTTACTACGATTTTTGAAGGTCACGGGTAGATCGCGGTGTTTGTCGCCATCCGAGAAACCTACCTTTTTATCTTCCGTTTCATAGATTACCTCTGGCTCAGGGGGATTGATATTTGGCTCTTCTTCCGTTGGCGTAACGACTGTATTTTCCTCTTTTGCGCGGTCTGTTTCTTGCGGTTCAGTGATCACATTATCTCTTTCCGGAGGGCTATCCGTGCCTTGTCGGTCAAACAAAAGAAATCCTAAGGCGACAAAACAGAAAAGTAGAAATAAAATAGCTGCGGGAAGTAAAATCTTTCGCTTTCCTGACGCGGGTTTGGTGGGGCTGTTGCGTTGTTTACGAATCTGACTAATCAGTTGGAGCATCGTGTCATCCTTGGGCTGATACTCCAAATAGCGTTTAGCCAAATCAAATGCCTTTTGTTGATCTTGTGGCGCGCCGCTTTCTTGCCAACGCCCCGCATAAGCACGTGCTAGCCCGTGCAAACTTTCCAAGTCGCTGGGCATAACGGCTTGGCAGTGCCGAAACTCCTCGATGGCATCCGTCCAGCTCTTATATTTCAGGAAGCCCCCCCCTCGTAGTTTATGGTCTGTAAGCGACTTCTCGACGGCTTGCCAGTCGGCTTCGGATAGTCCTAAACTTTCGGCGACTTGGCGCAGCTCGGCTTCAGAAAAGTGCTTTTTACTGCGCTCTTTCTGAATTTCGAGGACTTTTTGGACGTACTTTTCGAGAGACTTGTTTTCCATCTAGCGAGCCGGTTTTTGATACGTGT